>JAQBZY010000131.1 GCA_027620395.1 Pseudomonadota bacterium | reverse complement strand
TCGGCGCCGGCGACGATGATATCGCCGACTTTGAGGGTGCCGCGCTGCACCAGCACGGTCACCATTGTGCCGCGCCCTTGCTCCATCCGCGATTCGATGATCACGCCTTCCGCCGGCCGGTCCGGGTTAGCTTTGAGATCCAGCAGTTCCGCCTGCAATGCGATGGCTTCCAATAGCTTGTCGAGGTTGGTTTTCTGCAACGCCGACACCGGGATGCAGAGCACGTCGCCGCCCATGTCCTCGACCTGAATGTCGTGGCTTAGCAGATCGGTCTTGATCCGGTCCGGCTTGGCGTCCGGTTTGTCGATCTTGTTGACGGCGACGATGATCGGCACGCCGGCGGCCTTGGCATGGTGGATCGCCTCGACGGTCTGCGGCATGATGCCGTCGTCGGCGGCGACGGTTAGGACGACGATGTCGGTCACCTTTGCGCCGCGCGAACGCATTTCCGTGAAGGCGGCGTGGCCGGGAGTATCGATGAAGGTGATTTTTTGGCCGTCCGGTGTCGTCACTTGATAGGCGCCGATATGCTGCGTGATGCCGCCGGCTTCGTGGGCCGCCACATCGGTCTTGCGCAACGCATCCAAAAGCGATGTCTTGCCGTGATCAACGTGTCCCATGACGGTGACCACGGGCGCCCGCGTCTCCAGGTGCTGGCCATCGTCCTGGTCGTCGGTATTGAGTGAGTCTTCGACGTCGGCTTCGCTGACGCGCTTGAAGCGGTGACCAAATTCATTGACCACCAGTTCCGCAGTGTCGGCGTCGATGGTTTGTGTGATTGTCGCCATGACGCCGAGCTCCATCAACTTCTTCACCACTTCGCCACCGCGTTCGGCCATGCGGTTGGCAAGCTCCTGAACGGTGATCGCTTCGGGAACGACGACATCGCGGATGACCTTGGCACCGGTCGACAGTTGTTCTCGTTGGCGCTCGCGTTCGCGTTCGCGCTGCCGTTTGACGGAAGCCAAGGACCGACGATGTTCTTCGAGTTGCTCAAATGATTGTGCTTCGGCGATGGTCAATTTGCCGGCGCGGCGTCGGCTTTCGCCGCGGCCCTTGCCGAGCTTGGCCGACTTGCGGTGCGCTTTGTCGTCATCATCGTCGTCTGCCGCAGCAACGGGAGCCGCCGTCGCCGGCGCGGCATTGCTACGGGCCAGACGCTCGGCCTCGAGGCGAGCCGCCTCATCCTCCCGCGCCTTGCGGATGGCAATTTCTTCTTCGGTTTCGGACTGGTCGGCGCGGATCGCCGTTGGACGGCCGACGTCGGATATCTCCGGACGGCGGCGGCCAGCCGGCGAATCGTCGCCGGCCAATGGTTGTTGGCGCGCGCCTTCGAGCGCCCTGAGCCGCGCTTCACGCTCATCGTCGGTCAGATTGGACGGCAATTGCGGCTCGGCGACCGGCGCGGCCGGCAGCGGCGCCTCGGGCGCCGGCGCGGCCTCGACCGGCTCAAGCAGTGGCATCATGCTTTTCTTGATTTCGGCCATCTGGCCGGCATCATCGGCAAGATAGGTGCGCTTCTTGCGCTTTTCGACCGTGACCATCTTCGAGCGGCCATGCGAGAAGTTTTGCTTCACCTGACCCGTCTCGACGGTGCGGTTCAGCTCCAGCCGGCTCGGACGAGCCAGCCCCAACTTCTTGCCGTTTTCGGTTTCATTCGTCTCGCTCATCGTTGCACGTCCAATCAAACCTGCCGAAAGCCGGACAGGCGCTTTCCATCTCTGGCGAGCGCGCTCGCCAATCCGCCAGCGCCGACGGCAAAGAACGAGACCCGCTCCCTGCCTGCGGCCTGAGCTATTTCCAGGGCGCCGAACGCGGTGAACATCGGAAGTTCCGACGCCGCCCGCTCGACCCTAAACCGTTCGCCACCGGCATCGGTGGCGACACCGACCAGGCCGACCCGGCCCCGCTCGATCGTCTCGATCACACGGTCGTGCCCGACCGTCAATTGGCCGGACCGCTTAGCGAGGCCGATCAAATCTTGGCACCGCCTGACCAGCAAACGTTCAAGCACGTCGGGCAAATCAACCGCCACCGTGACCGCCTGACGTGCCGCCTTGGCGAACAGCTTCTTGCGTACGGCCAGTTCGGCGGCAACACGTTCAGCGGAGAGCCAAATTCCCCGACCGGGTAATTTTTCCGCCAGATCCGGGACCACCGAGCCGTCCGGTCCAACGACGAACCGGATCAGTTGCTCCGCCGGCAGCGCGTTTCCGGTCGCGATGCATCGGCGCGTCGGACCGTCTTCGTCCGCATCATCGTCGATGTCGATGGATGTCATCGCTGCCTGCAACGGTCGCTCCTCAGTTCGGTGCCTGATCGGGCGCTGAACCGGTTTCCGATTCCGGCGTCGCCGGCGCCGGATCGTTTTCGAACCAGTGCGCCCGGGCGGCCATGATCAATTCATTGGCGGTGATGAGCGTCATCGACTTCGCCGGCGCGATGTCCAGTAATTCGTCGCCCGAAAGATCGGCCAGATCGTCACGGGTCTTGATGCCCTTTTCGCCAAGCGCAACCATCAGCGTCGCGCCGACGCCGGGCAATGCCGCGATCTCGTCAGCAACGCCGAGTTCACGCCGCTTGACGTTCAATTCTTCTTCACGGGTGGTCAGGAAGGTGCGGGCGCGTTCCTGCAACTCGGCGGCGATATCCTCGTCGAAGCCTTCGATATCGACCAGATCGTCGACCGGAACGTAGGCCACTTCCTCGACCGCGGTGAAGCCTTCAGTGACCAGAAGGTGCGCGATCACATCGTCGACGTCGAGCGCTTCGACGAATATCCGGGAGCGGTCCTGGAATTCCTTCTGACGGCGCTCCGATTCCTCGGCTTCGGTCAGGATATCGATGTCCCAACCCGACAACTGTGAAGCGAGTCGGACGTTTTGGCCGCGTCGGCCGATGGCCAGCGAAAGTTGTTCGTCCGGCACCACGACCTCGATCTTGTTGTTTTCCTCGTCGAGGACGACCTTCGCGACTTCCGCCGGCGCCAAGGCGTTGACGATGAAAGACGCCGGGTCCGGCGACCACTGAATGATGTCGATCTTCTCGCCCTGCAACTCGCCGACCACGGCCTGGACCCGGGATCCGCGCATACCGATGCAGGGGCCGACCGGATCGATCGATGAATCGTGCGACAACACCGCGATCTTGGCGCGGGAGCCGGGATCGCGGGCTACTGACTTGATTTCGATGACCCCATCGTAAATTTCCGGCACTTCCTGCTTGAACAGCGCCGCCATGAACAGCGGGTGACGGCGCGACAGGAAGATTTGCGGGCCGCGCGGCTCTTGGCGGACGTCGATGATGTAGGCGCGCATGCGATCGCCGTTGTTGAAGTGTTCGCGCGGGATCGATTCGTCCCTGCGCAGCACGGCCTCGGCGCGGCCCAAATCGACGATGACGTTGTTGTATTCGATCCGCTTGACCAAGCCGTTGACGATTTCGCCGATGCGGTCCTTGTATTCGCCGTACTGCCGCTCGCGCTCGGCTTCGCGGACTTTCTGCACGATTACTTGCTTGGCGGTCTGCACCGCGATACGGCCGAAGTCGATCGGCGGCAGCACGTCGATGATGAACTCGCCGATCTCGGCATCGGGTTTTTTCTTCTGGGCGTCGGTCAGCGTGAGCTGGGTAATTTCGTTCTCGACGTTTTCCTGCGCTTCCACCACCTCGAGATAGCGCGCCAGCACAATCTCACCCGATTTACGGTCAATGTGGGCACGGATATCGTGCTCATGGCCGTATTTCGAGCGGCCGGCTTTCTGGATCGCCATTTCCATGGCTTCCAGCACCTCGTCGCGCTCAATCCCCTTGTCTCGGGCGACGGTGTCGGCGACTTGCAGCAGTTCCGGACGGGCGCGGATGTCGCCAGCTTCCAAGACGGTCTCGCTCATGATGCCTTCTCTCTCTCCAACTTAGCGAGCATCTCGTCGGTGACGATCAGCTTCGCTCTGGCGACATCGGCGAACGCCAAACGCAGCAGCTCGCCGTCAATGTCGACCTCTATGTCCTTGCCGTCGATGCCGACCAGCCGGCCGCGGAAGCGGCGGCGGCCGTCGACGACGGCGTTCGTTTCAATACTGGCTTCGAACCCCTTGAACCGCTCAAAATCCTCGAGGCGGGTCAGGGGCCGATCCAGGCCCGGTGAGCTAACCTCGAGCATGTAGGCGCTCTTGATCGGCTCTTCGACGTCGAGGACCGCCGACACGGCGCGGCTGATGGCCGCGCAATCGTCAACGGTCATGCCCCGGCCATCGGTCGGTTCGGCCATGACCTGCAAGGTCGGATTGTGTCCGCCCGACAGAATGACCCTGACCAGGGAGAAGCCCATCGCCTCAATCGCCGGTGCGATCAACGCTTTAACGCGGGCTATGACATTTACTTCCGCCACGGGTTCTCCCGGTCGTCGCTGTGGGTTGATCCGCCGCCATTAAAAAAGGCGGGCCGACGGCCCACCTCATCGATCCAAAATCCACTCGATGGAACAACGAGTGCCCCGTAGGGCATGCGTCATATATCGACATTGTCCTAAGAGCGCAAGGATGATATCCGGTTTTAGGCGGCCCGCCAAGGCCTTGCGCGAGCCACTAGGTTCGGCGCTCAAACGTGAGATATACCGGCTTGAGGCCCCGCTGCTTAGCCTTGGCCTCATAGCGGGTCTCAACCCAATCCTGGGGCGGGTGTCGCCAATCGCCGGCCCCCTCGGCGGTCCAGCGCCAGGCCGGGTGGCGGCACAGCCGTTCAAGCGCAAAAGTCGCGTATTCGAGATGATCGGTGGCGAAGATCAAACTGCCGCCCGGCCTGACGATGCCGGCCAGTTGATCGAGGGTTCCGGTCTGCAAGATGCGGCGCCGTTGATGCCGGGTTTTCGGCCATGGATCGGCGAACAGGATGTAAACCCGATCGAAGGCAGCCTCGGAAAAGCGGCCAAGGATCAGCCGCACGTCGTCGTCGAAGACTCTGATATTGCTGAGATTTTCAGCCTCGATCTCGGCCAGCAGCGCCGCCACGCCGTTGACGAACGGCTCGCAGCCGATGAAGCCGACGTCCGGGTGCCGCGCTGCCTGCCCGGCAAGATGTTCGCCACCGCCGAAGCCGATTTCGAGCCGATATGACGCCATTGGTTCCGCGAACGCCGCCGCCGGATCAACCCGGCCAGCGGCGCCGGCGTCGAGCCTAAGTTTCGGCAACAGCTCGTCGATCAAGGCTCGTCGGGACGGCCGCAATTTATGGCCCTGACGGCGGCCGTACCACAACGGCCGGCCATCGGGGCGCCGCGGAATGGGCTCGCTCACGCCCCGAAGGAGGACTTCAGTTCGTCGACCAAATCGACCCGTTCCCATGAAAAGCCGCCGTCTTGTTCGGGATCGCGGCCGAAATGTCCGTAGGCACTGGTCCGCTTGTAGACGGGCTTGCGCAGTTCCAGGTGCTCCCGGATGCCGCGCGGGCTGAGGTCGACCATGTCCTGCAGCACCTTCGCAATCTTGTCGTCGGCAACCTTGCCGGTGCCCTGGGTATCGACGTAGACCGACAGTGGCTTGGAAACGCCGATGGCGTA
>JAQBZY010000130.1 GCA_027620395.1 Pseudomonadota bacterium | reverse complement strand
AGGCGTGCCGGTCACGGCAGCGTGGGCCTTTTGGCAGGCCTTGACGATCGGCGCTTCCGGATCGATCTCGCCCGGCGTCACGTGCATGATGCGGCGAATGGCGAAGGACCACGCTTCGGTGTCAGCGGCGCGGAGCCGCTCACAGAGATCGTGAACCTCCGCTTGCACCGCATCGGCGCTCTCGCCGGGCACCATCCGCCGGTCGATTTCCAATACCGCTTTATCGGCGACAAGATTGAACTTGGTGCCGCCGGTCAAGCGCCCGATGTTGATGGTCGGCGCCGGCAACAGCGGGTGTGTGCGCGTTTGCAGGCCGGGCAACAGATCGTTTTCGATGCCGGCGATAATCTTGGCGGCCTTGGAGAGCGCGTTGACGCCAAGCCACGGCCGGCCGCCGTGCGCTGACTTGCCGGTAACGGTGATCTCCAACCACAGCGCCCCCCGATGCGCGACCCGGACCACATCGCCGGTCGGCTCGCAGACGACGGCCATGTCGGCGTCGATCAATCCATTGGCGACGAGGAAACCGGTGCCGAGATGACCGCCCGAGACTTCATCGGCCACAGCCGTAACGAGAATATCGCCGCGGAGTTTGGTTCCGTCCCGTTTTAGGTATTCGAGCGCCAGAATGATCGCCGTCAGGCCGGCCTTCATGTCCATTGCCCCCTGGCCAAAGAGCCTGGTCCCTTCGATGGCGGCGCCGAAAGGATCGCGGGTCCAGTTATTTCCGGGTGGCTGCACGTCCATGTGCCCGTTGAAAAGCAATGTCGGGCCATCGCCGGCGCCACGCAGACGACCGATGACGCTGGATCGGTTGGGGCGGGACTCGACAATCCTGGTTTCACAGCCCAGCGAACTTAGGCGGCGTTCGATGATGGCGGCGACGGCGGTCTCGTTACCTGGCGGATTGATGCTTGGATTACGGACCAATTCCGACAGCAGCGTGCCGGCCTCGGCGATGCCTACTTCTCGACCGGAGACGCGAGCCTCGGGCATTGGAAGCTTCTCCCTATTATCGTTATGCGGGCGCGGCGCCTTTGGCTGGAATTCGCCGGCCCGATTGTTGATTAACAGACGCGGCGTCATTTGTGTCCGCCCTAGAGGTTGGATTTCAACAAAATCGGGCTACAATGTCGAATTAAGATTTAGGCGCCGTGTATTTGTTCTAATTATAGGGTGATTGCCCATGAATTTGCGACAACTGGAAGTCTTTCAGGCCGTGATGTATGGCGGAACCACCAAGAACGCGGCGCGTCTGCTGCGCATTTCCCAGCCAGCGGTCAGCAATATGATCCGCCAATTCGAGGATCAGCTGGGGTTCAAGCTGTTCGACCGTATCAGCGGCAGGCTGCATCCGACGCTCGAGGCAAAGGTTCTCTCGACCAACCTCGACCGTGTTTTCGCCAGCGTCGACGCCTTGGAAAATCTGGTCAACGATCTTCGCGATTCACTGGTCGACACGCTTAAGATACTGGCCAGCCCAAGCCTCGGCCAATCGGTCTTGCCGCCGGCCATCGCCGCCTTCGTCAAGGCCAGACCGGAAGTCAAGATTTGCTTCGACACGCCGCCGAACGAGACCATCATCACTCATCTCGACAGCCACCAGGCGGATTTCGGGCTGACTATCACCGCAGTCAACCATCCAGCGCTGGAAAACAGGAAATTGCGCGAAGGCCGGCTGGTCTGCGTCCTGCCCAAGGACCATCCGTTGACCAGGAAAAAATTCATCCAGCCCAAGGACTTCGCCAACACGACCTTCATTTCCTATCCACGGTTTTCGCCGATCGGCATCATCGTCGATGACGCCTTCCGCGAGCATGGCGAAGTTCACCACGCGGACATCGAGGTGCGCTATTGCTTCTCCGCCTGCACGCTGGTCAATGCCGGCGTCGGCGTCGCCGTCGTCGACGAGTTCGCGTTGTTCGGTTCCAGCATGCCGAACCTCGTGACCCGGCCATTTCGCACCAATCACCGGGTGGCGGTAACGCTTTCATATGCAAAGGCGAATCCGCTTTCCAGGCTGGCCCAATTGTTCATCGACGACTACCTTTGGCAGGGCACCAGCGGCGGTTCTGCTAGCCCGGCGAAGCATCAATAAGGATCGGTTATACGCTGGCAAGAATTATTAATTCGACGCTATTCTCGAATTACCCCATTATTGTTCGCAGTTGCGGCGGCCCGTTTATAATATAATGGGGTTCGTCCATAGAAAAAGCCCGGCTGCGCGGCCATCATCGGTTGCCGGCTACGACAAGCGGGGCACCCAGAACAAGGAGGCTAACCATGTCGAAAAGACTCTCATTGATAGTCGTCGCTGCGTTCGCGCTCATCCTAAGCGCCTTCCCAGCAGACGCGCAGAAAAAGGGCGGCATTCTTAAGTTCGCGACGCCAAGCGTCCGCCCGGGTCTCGATCCGGCCCGCACCTCGACCGGTGATCAGTACATGCTGACGGCGATGATCTTCAGCAATCTGACCCGGATCGACCATGAACTGAACCCACAGCCGCAGTTGGCGGCAAGTTGGGAAGCCAACGCCGATAGCACCGTGTGGACGTTCCACTTGGTGAAGAACGCCAAGTTTTCCAACGGCCGCGCGGTGACGGCAGACGACGTGAAATACAGCATTGACCGCATCATGGACCCGAAGACGGCATCGAAGGGCGCCAAGGCGATGGGCCCGATCACGGAAATCGTCTCCAAGGATCCGCATACCGTCGTCATTAAGCTGTTGGGTCCGTACGCCGATTTGCCATTGCAGCTCGGCAATACCTTCGGGCGCATCATTGCCAAGGAAAACGTCGAGGATATCTCCTCGAAGCCGATTGGCAGCGGCCCCTTCATCCTTAAGGAGTACACGCCGGGCAACAAGGCCATCCTGGTCAAGAACCCGAACTATTTCGAGAAGGGCATTCCGGTTCTAGACGAAGTGCATCAGGTCTACATCAAGGAGTATGCGGCGCAGGTTTCCGCCCTGAAAACCGGCGAAATCGACATCATGTACTTCGCGCCCGTGGAACTGATGAAGGAACTGAAGGCCGATCCCAACATCACCGTCATGATGACGGCGGCGCCGTCGTTCCAACCCATCGTCATGTTCGCTCAGAACAAGCCGTTCAATGACGTCCGGGTCCGTCAGGCGCTGCGTCTGGCGCTTGACCGCGAAGCCATGATGGAAGCGGCGACCGGCGGCTTCGGCGCGCTCGGTAACGACTCGCCTGTCGGTCCGGCCAACCCCTACTACAACAAGAACCTACCGCAGCGTAAGCGCGACGTGCCGATGGCCAAGAAGTTGCTGGCGGAAGCCGGTTATCCGAAGGGCATGGACATCACGTTCTACACCTCGACGGAGCGTCCCGGCCTTGAGCCGGCCGCCGTCGTCGCGCAACAGTCCCTCGCCGAAGCCGGCTTCCGCGTCAAGATCGAGAGCATCGAGATTGCGCGGCTCTATAAGGACATTCTGCCGAAGCCCCGCGATTTTGCCATCGCTCACAACAACTGGTTCGGCCGTCCGACCATCGACGAGTCGCTCTCGCCTTATTACTACACCAAGAGCAACTGGAACTATTCGCAGTCGGCGGACCCGAAACTCGACAAGCTGCTCGACGAGGCCAAGTCGTTGGCCGACGTGAAGAAGCGGCGGGTGCTCTACGATAAAATTCAAGAAATATTGTACAACGAAGGCACCGAGGCGGTTCCGTACTTCAAGAACTATGTGTCGGCGGTCCGCAAGGAGGTTCAGAACTACAAGCTGATCCCCGTGCAGTACGTCGATCTGCGCGATACCTGGGTCAAGCGGTAAGCTAGTCACTGCAATTCCCGAGGCCGGCCCGCCATATGCGGCGCCGGTCTCGGGATGATACCGGTGGAAAGAGCGTAGATGCTTAAATACCTTTTGCGGCGTTGCTGGTTGTTGGCGCTGACCTTGCTCGGCGTCTCGGCGATGATCTTCGTCATTCTGCAGATTCTACCTGGCGACGCCGCCGATCAGATACTTGGTGCCTGGGTGACTGCCACCGGCGGGGAGCACGACCACCTGCGGGCGCTCCTCGGTCTCGACCGGCCCTGGTACGAACAATATTTCGTCTGGCTATGGAAGATCCTGCACGGCGACCTCGGACGCAGCCTGTCCATGGATGCCCCCGTTGCGCCGATCCTTTTCGAGCGGCTCGGCTTTTCGCTCCGATTGGCCATTCCAGCGTTGATATTGTCGGTGCTGATCAGCTTGGTGCTCGGCGTTGTCGCGGCGATTCGCCCGAACGGCGTCGTCGACACCATGATCACGGTGCTGACCCTCACCGGCGTTTCAGTGCCGGCATTCATCATGGGGTCGCTTTTTATCCTGGTGTTCGCCGCCGGGCTCGGTTGGTTCCCATCGACCAGTTCGTTATCCGAGGGCGAGGGATTCTTTCACTGGGCCTACGTCCTGGCGTTGCCGATCGCGGTGCTGACCATCGAGGCCTTGGCCCACATCACCAGGATCACGCGAAGCTCGATGATCGAAGTGTTGAAGACGCCCTATGTACGCACGGCGCGCCTCAAGGGCCTGCCGTGGGATAAGGTGCTCTTTAAGCATGCGCTCCGGAACGCCATGCTGCCGACCGTGACCGTCATCGCCTTCAACATCGGCTGGATGTTGGGCGGCGTCGTTCTGGTCGAGAGTGTGTTCAGCTATCCGGGGCTCGGCAGCTTGGTTCTGTTCGCGATCCAGCAGCGCGACCTGCCGCTCCTGCAATCGAGCATGTTCTTCGTCGCCGGCGGCTATTGCGTCGCCAATGTGCTCGCCGACATCGCCTATGCGCTGCTCGATCCGCGCATACGGTATTCATGATGGAGCCCGCCATGATGCAGGGTGCGCCATGACCGACGTCACTTTCAGCACGGAGTCGTCCACGTCGGCGCCGGCGGTCAAAAAGCCGCGCCGGGTGCCGCTCAGCCTGATCATCGGCGGCAGTATCGTCGCGATGTTCCTGATTTTAGCCGTGATCGGTCCCTATATTACGCCTTATCCGTTCGATCAGTTTCATTTCAAGTCGCGCATGGCGCCGCCATCGGCGGAGTTCTGGTGGGGCACCGACCGCTATGGCCGAGATATCTTCTCCCGCGTCATCGCCGGCACCAGCTTGACCGTCTTCATGGCTGGCACCGGAACTTTGATTGGCGTTTCCTTCGGCGTTCTGATCGGGCTTTTTAGTGGTTATGTCGGCGGCTGGGTCGACGAAATCCTGATGCGGATCACCGACATCGCGATGTCGTTCCCGGGACTTTTGCTGGCCATGCTGGTGGTCGCGGCACTCGGCGCCAACGAGATCAACGCCATCATCAGCATCGGTATCGTGTTCACGCCGAAGGTTGCTCGGGTGGTGCGCAGCGCCACCCTTGGCTTGCGCCACATTCAGTTCGTCGAAGCGGCCCAGGTTCGCGGCGAAAGCCCGTCGTTCATCATATTCAAGGAAATCCTCCCCAACATCTGGCCGCCGATCATCGTCGAAAGCTGCATTCGGCTCAGCTACGCCGTATTGCTGGTGGTCTCGCTCAGCTATCTCGGCCTCGGCGCACAGCC
>JAQBZY010000129.1 GCA_027620395.1 Pseudomonadota bacterium | reverse complement strand
CGGCGGACATCGGCGAGGGTCACCTTTTCGATATAGCTGTTGCGGCGGTCGATGTAGTCGATGCCGAGCTTGTCTTCCTGCATGCCGACCAGCATGCCGGCGATCCGATCCGACGACGTGAAGCGCAGCGGAAAGCTGCCGGTCAGATAGGTCTTGGCATTTTTGAGCTCGTCCGCCGTCGGGCCTTCGGCCGCCATCCGGGCCCACACCGCCTTGACGGTCTCGAGCGTCTCCGAAACCCTGGCATTGGCCGTGGCGGCCCCGCCGACCCAGGCACCGGCCCGGTCCAACGGCATCAGGTAGGAATAGACCGAATAGGCAAGGCCGCGCTTTTCGCGGACTTCCGAGTAGAGTCTGGAGACAAAGCCGCCGCCGCCCAGAACGTAATTGAGGACATAGGCAGCGTAGAAATCCGGATCGCTGCGGAGCAGCCCCGGTTGCGCCCACTGGATACTGCTTTGCGGCACGGCCAAATCGACAATCCGCACCCCAGCCTTGGTGGTCGGCATGGTCTTGGTGACGGTGCCGGCGGTCGCCTTAGCCGGCAGGCCGCCAAAAATCCGGTCCAACAGCTGGCCCAGTTCGGCCTTGGAAATATCGCCGACCACCCCGACGGTCAGATTGTCACGCGCCAGGCGTGCAGCGACGAACATCTTGAGGTCGGCGGCATCTATTTTTGAAATGCCTTCGATGCTCCCGCCGGACGGCTGGGCATAGGGATGTGCTGGAAACATGGTCTTGAACATTGCCCGGCTGGCAAGGGTATTCGGATCCTGTTCGGATTGTCGGAGGCCCGAGATCAACTGCGCGCGCACCCGCTCGGTCGGCTCCTTGTCAAAGCGAGGCGAGCTCAGTGCCAGGCGCATCAACTCGGCGGCCCGGTCGCGGTGCTTGTTGAGGGTGCGGAGTCGACCGTTGAATCCGTCAAGCCCGGTATCGAAACGGAGCGATACCGATAGATCCTCAAGCTCCTTTTGAAACGCCTGGCTATCTAAGTCGCCGGCACCTTCGTCCATGACGCTAGCGGCGAACGTGGCGAGACCTTGCTTGCCGGCCGGGTCGAGGCTACTGCCACCACGGAACGAAAACCGGATCGAGGTGATCGGATTGGCGCTGTCTCTCACCAACCAGGCCGTGATCCCCTTCGCCGAGACCACCTTTTCGACCTCGACGGCCTGCGCCGGCGACACCGAGAAACAAAGGGCGCAGACAATCAACGCCTGATAAATGTGCCGCATATTCGCCACCCTACTCATCCCGCCGGTTTGGCTAGAAGTTCCGACGTCACGCTCCGTGCATTCAGAAATACATGACGCGCGGCGGCGTTGACGGCGGCGGCGGTGACGGCGTCGACCCGCTCTGGCCAGGCCTCGACATCATCGACGCTGCGGCCGATCGCAAGCGCGGCGCCGATAATCCTCGCTGCGGTCCCGAAACTATCGCGGGCCAGGATCGCGGCATCGGCCATGCGCCTGCGGGCATCGGCAACTTCCGCCTCGGTGACGCCAGTTCCCAGAATTTGGGCGATTTCAGCCGCGACGGCGGCCTCGACCGTGACCATCGGAATGCCAGCTTTCGGGGACGCATGGAACCCAAATGTGGACGGACCGATGTCATCAGGACTGTAGTAACTGCCGGCCGAAAGCGCGATGCCTTGGTCGATGACCAGGCGCCGGTTCAAACGGCTCGATGCGCCGCCACCGATGATTTCGGAGAGTATCTGCAAGGCGTAGGCGTGCTCCGTGGCACCGGTCATATAGCCGGGCGCCAGATAGATGCGGCCCCAGCCGGGTTGCCGGACCCGTTCATTTTCCAGGACCACGCGGAGATCGGCCCGGGTCGGCGGCTCCTGGGTTCGGAGGCGGGCAATCGGTTTGGCTGCCGGCACTTGGCCATAGGTCTTTTCGGCCAAGGCCTTCAGTTCGGACATTCCGACATCACCCTCGACGATCAGAACCGCGTTGTTGGGCGCGTAATGCCGCTTGTAGAAAGCAAGAATCCGGTCGAGGTCGAGCTCGCGGATTTCGTGTTCCCAACCGATGATCGGGCGGCGATAAGGGTAGTTGAGATACAGCACGGCATTGACCTGTTCGCCCAGCTGAGCGGCGGGCGAGTTGTCGGTGCGGGATCTTCGTTCCTCCAATACCACCTGACGTTCCGGGTCGACTTGTTCGGCCGTGATCACCGAATTTGTCATCCGGTCGGCTTCCATCTCCATGACCATGGCCAAGCGGTCGCGGGCGATGGTCTGGTGATACGCGGTATAATCGTAAGACGTGAAGGCGTTTTCCTGGCCGCCGTTTCTGGCCACCCGGGCCGAAAACTCACCCGGCTTCAAGGTTCTGGTGCCCTTGAACATCAAATGTTCGAGAAAATGCGCGATGCCGCTTTCTCCCGGCGCCTCGTCGGCGGAACCGACTTTGTACCAGACCATGTGCCTGACCACCGGTGCGCGGTGGTTGGTGATCAATACCACCTGCATGCCGTTGGCTAGCGTGAAGGTCTCGGGATCGAAGATGCGGGCGGCGACCGGTTTGCCCGCCAATAGACCAAAGGCGAGGAGCGCCGCGATCAGAAGTGACGACTTTTGAAATTTCAACATAGCCGGGATATGGCCCATTTTCGGGGCCACTTCAATGCAGCGCCGATCACGTCGGCGCGATCAAAATTCGAGAAGGCCCTTGCGCGCCGGCTTGCTCTTGATTTGCGGCGTTTCGCCGGCCGTCAGCGGCTTGCCAAGGGCCTGATTTTCCTGAATCCGCTTTTGTTCCGCCGCGGAATCGACAACCGTCCCCTGATAAGGCTGGTCGTCGACCCAGAAAATCATCTTGTCGACCAACCGGCGGTCCTCCTTGCTCAGGACCGATGTCTCCTGATTGACGACGGTTCGGATCGATGGATCGGCTGCGTTGCCGCCGGTCTCACGGAGAATGACATTAAGGCCGTCCGACAGCGTCGGATCTTTGGATTGTCCCTGGCGGACCGTCGCCGAGCGCCTGAGCAGCGCCGCCTGCGCCTCATCGGAAGGGGAAATCGCCTGCGCTCGAGAGCCACTGCCGGGTTCCGGCGGCCGGAGCCCATATTCCGGCGGCAGGCTGAGCGGCGGACGCTGGTAGACGACGAATTCGTCCGGCGCGTCCTTGGAGCGGCCGACAACCTTTCTGGCCGATTCGCAGCCGACGACGGACACCGCCATGGCGGCGACGAGCGCCACCGCCAACGGCCTCCGAAAACTTGCGGTCGATTGCACCTTGAACACGGACATTCTCTAATTCTAAGCCTTTTTCGCCGGCGAGAGAAGGGATTCCGCCACGATCATCGCGGCGCCTAGGCAAATCGCCGCATCGGCGGCGTTGAATGCCGGCCAGTGCCAGCCGGCGAGATGAAAGTCCAGAAAGTCGATGACAGCGCCGAAGCGCATCCGATCGATGACATTGCCAACGGCGCCACCGATGATCAGACCGATGCCCGTGGCGCTGATCCTATTCGCCGATTTCCATAACCACAGCACCAGAAGGCCGACGACGGCGCCGGCAATGCCGGTCAGCAGATAAGGCGCCCTCGGATCGTCGGCGCTGAACATGCCGAAGCTCACGCCCCTGTTCATGCCCAGGACAATATTAAAGAACGGCGTCACCTCGATCATCCGGGGCGGCTGCATCATATCCAAAATCGCCGCCTTGCTGATCTGATCGATGACCGCGACGGCGACGGCGAGTCCGCCGGCGAGTGGCATCGACCGGCTGCGCTCAAGTGGCGCTGTCCAATTTCCGTTCATGCGGCGGCGGACGGTATGTGCCTGACGGCATCGGCACAACGGCCGCAGATGGTCGGGTGTTCGGTGTTGGTTCCGACTTCGTCCAAGACCTTCCAACAGCGCTCGCATTTTGCACCCGACGCCAAGCCGACAACGACGGCGATGCCAGGCGCATCGTCGCTTCGGATGGCATCGGCGGCGGCTTCTCCGTCCGCGAACGTGATCGCGGACGTGATGCAAAGCTCCGCGAAATCGAGCCCGGCCGCGACGGCGCGGTCGGCGGCGGGCACGTGCACCACCGGATGCGCCTGTAGGCTCGAGCCGATCCTTTTCTCGGCCCGGGCAATTTCCAAGGCCCCGGTGACGGCGCGGCGGAGCCGGCGCACGGTCTGCCACTTTTCGGCCAGGGCATCGTCGCGCCAATCCGCCGGGATGTCGGGAAAAGTCCGAAGATGCACCGAATTGCCGGTGCCGCGTGCCGGATTGCGGGCCAGCCACGCTTCCTCAGCGGTGAAGCAAAGAAATGGCGCCAGCCAGGCCGTCAGATGCTCGAACAAAATCGCCAGCACCGTGCGGGATGCCCGGCGCTCATGTGACTCTGCACGGCCGCAATAGAGCGCGTCCTTGCGGACATCGAAATAGAGCGCCGACAAATCGACGGCGCAAAACGTATGTAGTTCGGCGAAGAAGCCGTGAAACTCGAAATTGCCGCAGGCATCGCGGAGCGCCACGTCCAACATCGCGATCCGGTGCAGCACCCAGCGCTCGAGTTCCGGCATCGCGGATGGCGCCAACCGTTCCGCGTCGCTAAAGCCATCCAGATTGCCGATCACGTAACGGAGCGTGTTCCGAAGCCGGCGGTAAATATCGGACTGCTGCTTGAGGATTTCCGGACCGATCCGGAGATCTTCCGAATAATCGGAATTGATCACCCAGAGCCTGAGGATATCGGCGCCGAATTGCTTGATGACGTCGGCGGGGGCCACAATGTTGCCCAAGGACTTCGACATCTTCTGGCCGTCCTCGGCCATCACGAAGCCATGCGTCAAGACGGCGTCATAGGGTGCCCGGCCCCTGGTGCCGCAGCTTTCCAACAACGACGAATGAAACCAGCCGCGATGCTGGTCGGTGCCTTCCAGATAGAGCGACGCCGGCCAGCGAAGATCCCACTTGCCGCTTTCCAACACATAGGCGTGCGTCGACCCGCTATCGAACCAAACATCCAAAATGTCGGTCACCTGCTCAAAGTCGTCGGCGTCGTATTTATCTCCGAGGAACCGAGAAGCTGGCGAGGCGAACCAAGCATCGGCGCCTTCGGCTTTGAATGCCGCAATGGTCCGATCCAACACCGCCTGATCCCTGAGCGGTTCGCCGGAATTCTTGTCGACAAAGACACAGATCGGCACGCCCCAGGCGCGCTGGCGAGACACCACCCAATCCGGACGTTCGGCGATCATGGCACGGAGCCGGGTCTGACCCGAAACCGGAACGAAGCGGGTGGCGTCGATGGCGGCCAGGGCCTTGTCGCGGAGCCCTGTCGTCTGCATCGAAATGAACCATTGCGCGGTATTGCGGAAAATCAGCGGCTGCTTCGAGCGCCAGCTATGCGGATAGCGGTGCCGCAGCTTGCCCCGGCCCAACAATCCACCGGCGTCCCGGATCACGTCGGCGACATGATCGTTGCATTTATAGACGTGCTCGCCAGCAAACAGCGGCACGTGCGGATAATAGGTGCCATCCGCGGAAACCGTCTGCGGCACTTCGATGCCGTTCTTAATCCCGAGCACCCAGTCGTCGGCGCCGTGCCC
>JAQBZY010000128.1 GCA_027620395.1 Pseudomonadota bacterium | reverse complement strand
ATGGTGTTATCTAGGACAGCCCCATAATTTTATTCAAATTGTCAAAATGCCGGAGCGGCGTTTGTCATGAAAATGCCATACCGGTCGGGTCTTAAACCGATTGTGCAAAACGCCCGAGGCGCCGTCCAAAACGCCGCTAAATATTTGGAAAAATTACATTTATACAACAACCGGTGATCGGATTCAGATCACAACTGGACGTTGAACCGCTCAATTTCGACGCCAACACTCTCAGCGTTATCGAAGATATCGAGTTTCTCGACCCGCACCCGGGCTGATCGCACGCGGCGGTCGGCAAGCGCCATCTGAGCCACTTCCTCAGCCAAGGATTCGACCAGCCCGACATGCCCCTTGCCGAGAATGGCCTGAACCCCGGCGACCAGCTTTTCATAACAGACGACATTGGCGATATCGTCGCCGAGGCCGGCATCACCCTCGCGCACAGCCAAATCCAAGTTGAACCGCACCCGCTGCGGCGTATTGCGTTCGTGCGAATGGATGCCGACCAAGGCGACGATGACGAGATCGCGCACAAAGACGTGCCGAATGCGCTGGCGCGCGTCGGCAATCTTCAATGGTTCAAGGACTTCCCTGGCTTCCATGCGACTTCCCCGTTCCCGATCAGCCGCCATCACTCAGGCGACATCGCTCCGGTTTGTTCCGGCGCCCACAGCATGTGCTGGCCGGCGTCGACAGCGATCATCTGCCCGGTGACGGACGGAGCGTCAAGAAGAAATGCGGCGGCGGCGGCGACCTCGCGTGGATCGACGGCGCGTTCAAGCGGCATCAAGCGCCATTGCGCCTCAAATTCGGCGTCACTTTGACGCTGGCTCGGCAGCACCGGTCCTGGGCCGATACCGTTGACGCGGACCCTGGGCGCCAGGCTGCGGGCGAGTACCCGTGTCAGATCCCAAAGCGCCATTTTCGAGAGCGTGTAACTGGTGAAGTGCCGGGTCGGATTCCATACCCTTTGATCGATCACGTTGACCACCGAACCGCTGCGGTCCGCCGGCAACGCCGCCATCAGACATTGCGCCAACACAAAAGGTGCGCGGACATGCACGGCCATGTGCAAATCCCAGAGCGCGCGATCTTCCGACCGGGCGTCGTCCGGTTCGAAAACGGAGGCATTGTTGACCACGGCGGTGACCGGCCCCAACGCCTGGCCGGCGTCCTTGAAGGCGCGCCTGATCTCGGCCTCGTCAGTAAGATCGGCGCTGATGACGACGGCCTGCGCACCGCTGGATATCAATTCCCCGGCCAGCGCATCGGCTTCGGCGCCGGCGTCGCGGTTATGAATCGCCACCGCCCAGCCATCGGCGGCAAGCCGAGTCGAAATGGCGCGGCCGATCCGTTTGGCGCCGCCGGTGACGATGACTACCCGAGTGCCCATGCGATCCCTATTGATCCGATTTCCACCCCATACTTACACGGGCTCGGCGGCCGTATCCATCCCACGATGTCAGGCGGCGGTGAGGGACCGGAACCTCGCCGCGACGGCGGCGTAAACCGGCCGCTTGAAAGGAACCGCCAGCGAGGGCAGACGCGCCATCGGCACCCAATCCCAAGCCTCGAACTCCGGCTTTGGCCCGGCCTTGAGATCGATCTCGCTGTCCGGCCCATCAAATCCGTAGGCGAACCATTTCTGTGCCTGGCCCCGATAGTGGCGCCAGCGCCGGCCACCCATCCCTTCTGGAAAATCGTAGCACTGCCAGCCAGGCAACTCGGCCAACAAACGAATGGTGCGGATATTGGTTTCCTCGGCGAGTTCCCGGCGCGCCGCCGTTTCCGCGTCCTCGCCATCGTCGATCCCGCCTTGTGGCAATTGCCAGGCATGGGCCGCGTCCGCCGGTTGATCGATTCGTCTCGCCACGAAAACCTGACCGCCCGCATTGAGCACCACGGCGCCGGCGCACGGACGGTAGCCAGCAGGCGGCGCATTGTGGACCGGCGTCACTTGGGGTTGACGCCCTGGGCAATGGAGGAAACCGGTACCAGGGACACCTTCTTTTCGGCTAGGGTTTTTTCCCATTCCAGAATGGTCTTGATGGTCACCGGATAGGGCCTCGCGGTTCCGATCGCGTAACCGCGGTCGCGGGCGACGCTTTCCAAACGGTCCAAGGTTTGGCGGATCGGCCCGATCCGCGGCTCTTCGTCGATATAAACCTCGCTTTCGGCGCGCGGCAGCCCAAGCTCGGCGGCAATCGAGAAGGCATCGTTGCGCTTCTTGGCGCCACCGACCACAAACATTAACCCCCGCACCTTGAGCGGCTGCAACACCTTGCGGAGTTGCCCTTCGGCCTTCAAAAACTTCGACCCCATCATGGTGACGACGCCGACATAGCCGCCAACGCTGGCCAGCACCATATCCATACGCTTGCTGTTCTCGGCAACCTGAATACGGGTGTCGAGGCTGAGCGGACCAGGATCTTCCATCGGGAAATTGTCGCTCTCCATCGGCAGCCCGATAAAGACCTCATGCCCGGCAAGCCGGCTTCGGAAAAGCCAATCCTTGAGATCGTTACCATAGGGACTGAGGACCATCGTCACGGCCGGTGGCAGTTTGTTGATGGCGCCCAGCGACGCCGCGCGGCTGAGTCCGATGTATTCGATCAGGATCGCGATTTTTGGCCCGGTCACATTTGGGTCCGCCGGCCTAGCGTAGGCTTGCCAAGGCTGGGCGCCTTTGTCCCCGATCTTCGGCAATTGCCCCTTAACCCCGTCCTTGTCCTCGAGCAGCCCCTTCACGGGAGCCTTTGAGAGCGACTGCTTTTGATCGGCCGCCGACGCATGATCGGGGATCGACGCCAACATCGACGAGCCTACCGCCGGCATGACCATGCCGCCGCCGGGGGACTGGCTGGCGTTCAGGTTGTTCATGGAATTCATGTTGACGGGAGTATTGGTCGCCACCGGCAGAACGGTCGGAGTTTCGGATTCCTCGACCGGCTTGGCGGCGGGCTCCGGCGGCGCCGCTTGTTCCGGCTGCGCCGCTTCGGCTGTCCGCGCCGGCGCCTCGGCACCGCCCGCCATTTGATTGAGCGACATTCCGCCGCTGGCATTCCGCGTTCCCGACTTGGACGGCATCGACATCGCGATGCTACCATCGGCTTGTTTTGCTGCGCGCCCGGGTGGCGGTGCCTTTTCCGCGATCTTTGGCGCCGCACCGTGGTCGCCCGAGAAATACCACCACCCGACTCCGCCGACGGCGCTTAACAGGACGACGATGGCGCCGAGACCGGCGAACAACAGGGCCTTTCGCCGGGATCCGCCGAGTTCCTCGTCCTCTTCGTCGTATTCTTCATATTCGTCGTCGTCATCCTCACCTGCGGCGCCGCCGACGGTCATTTCCTCGTCTATATCGGCGTGCGGGTTCTTACCGTCGACGGCATCGGCTTCATCCACGTCTTCGGGATCGAAGTCGTCTTCGTCTTCGTCGCTCTTCTTCCGACCGAACAACTTCGGAAATTTCACAACTTCCTCCGGTCATCGCCGCCGGAACAACGCAGAGACGTCACTGCGCCTTTGCCGTCGGCTTTTGCAGAATGGCAAGGCCCCGGATGAGGTCCAAGGCGCGGCTCAGTTGATAATCCTGCGGCTTGTCCTTGCCATCGACAACGGCATCCCCTTCCTTCTTGCCGGGCTCGCCGGCCGGCGCTGGCTTGGCCTTCTCGTCCTTCTTCTCGATCTTCTTGTCGTCCTTGCGGCTACCGGCCTTGGTACCATCCTCGTTATCCAAGGCACCTCTAAGATCCGCCTCGCTGCGGCGCCCGGCAGGCTTCAGAACCTCGATCTTCGATTGTTGGACCAGGATGTCCGGATCGATTCCCTTGGCCTGGATCGACCGGCCGGAGGGTGTGTAGTACCGGGCCGTCGTCAGCTTCATGGCGCCGTTACCGGCGAGCGGCATCACCGACTGCACCGACCCCTTGCCAAACGTCTTGGTGCCAAGGAGAACGGCGCGACGATGATCCTGCAATGCGCCGGCGACGATTTCCGACGCCGACGCCGAGCCGCTATTGATCAACACAACCAATGGCAACCCGTCGGTGAGATCGCCGGGGCGGGCATTGAATCGTTGCGTATCTTCCGGATTGCGCGATCGGGTCGAGACGATCTCGCCTTTGTCGAGGAAAACATCCGAGGCCGCCACCGCTTGATCGAGCAGACCGCCCGGATTGTTCCGAATATCCAGGACATAGCCCTGCAAATCCTTGCCGATTTCTTCCTTCAGCTTGGCAATTGCCTTCTTGAGGCCGGCATCGGTTTGTTCGGTGAACGACGTGATGCGGATATACCCAGCCTTGCCTTCGGCGTGTGAGCGCACGGTCGTTACCTTGATGACGGCCCGCGTCAGGGTGACGTCAAACGGCTCCCGGCCCTCGCGGACGATGGTGATCCGGATATCGGATCCGACCTTGCCGCGCATTTTCTCGACCGCGTCCGAAAGCGTCAGCCCTTGAACCGCCTCGCCATCGAGGTGGGTAATGAAGTCGCCGGACTCGATGCCGGCCCGGTGCGCCGGCGTGTCATCGATCGGCGAGATCACTTTGACGAACCCGCGCTCCATGGTAACCGTGATCCCAAGGCCGCCGAACTCACCGCGGGTCTCAGTCTGCATGTCCTGAAAGCGCTTTGAATTGAGGAAGCTGGAATGCGGGTCCAGTGCCGATAGCATGCCGGTGATAGCGGCCTCGATCATTTCCTGCTCGCTCGGCGGCTCGACGTATTCGGCGCGGACACGTTCGAACACATCACCAAAAAGGTTGAGCAGCCGATAGGTGTCTTCACCGTTCTTCTTGGCGTCGACAGCAAAGACCGGAGCCGGCGAAAGCGTGAGCGTCGCCGAGAGCGCGGCACCACTAAACGCCAATATAAGTCGTCGTATCATCCGTTTATCTCACCTTTTCCAGCGGCAAGCCATGGCAGGGGATTAATGGGCTGGCCGTCGCGACGCAATTCAACATAAAGAATGGGTTGTCCGCGGTCGCCGTCTTCCATGAGTCCGACCGGCTCACCTGCGACCAAGGACTGCCCCTGATCAACATCGAGCCGCGCCATTCCGGCGAGTAGCGTATGATATCCCTCGCCGTGTTCGATGATCAAGAGAAGCCCGTAACCCCGGAATTTCCCGGCATAAACGACGGTGCCGTCATAAGGGGCGACGACTTGCGCCTTGGGCGACGTCGAAACGGTCACGCCTCGCCTAGTCAGGCCGGCGTCAGTTTTTTCGCCATAACGCCCGGAAATCCGCCCGATCACCGGAACTTTCAGCTTGCCTTGCGCCTTGCTGAACGGCGCTAGGGAGAGAGTCGGCGGACGGGCTGTAATCTTGGGAACCCGTGCTGTCGGCGCCAAAATCGGTTTCTGGCGAGCCTTGGCCCGTTCCTTCTCTATCTCGACAAGGAGGTCGCGAAGGGTTTCCGCCTCTCCGGCGAGGCTGAGGACGCGTTTCGACGCCCGTTCCGCGTCGATATCGGCTCGGACCCTGAGGGTCTTCTTCCTGGCCATCAAGGCGCCGAGCCGGCGTCGTTCGCGGTCGAGCAATTCCGCCGTTTCGCCCAATTGCTTCTGACGG
>JAQBZY010000127.1 GCA_027620395.1 Pseudomonadota bacterium | reverse complement strand
TGGGTCGGCATGGACGCCGGGGTGGCGTCGATTTGCTTCAACACCGTCGAGGCCGCCAAGCACAAGCTGCCGGCGCCGACGTCGTGGGCCGATCTGACCAAGCCCGTCTACAAGGGTCACGTCATCATGCCGAATCCGAATTCATCTGGCACCGGCTTCCTCGACGTTTCGAGCTGGTTGCAGATCATGGGCGAAAAGAAGGGTTGGGAATACATGGACGCCCTGCACCAGAATATCGCTCGCTATACCCATTCCGGCTCCAAGCCGTGCAAGATGGCTGCCTCCGGGGAAATTCCGATCGGTGTGTCGTTCGCGTTCCGCGGCGCCAAATCGAAGGCCGCCGGCGCGCCGCTAGACATCATCGTGCCCTCCGAGGGCGTGGGCTGGGATATGGAAGCAACCGGCATCGTCAAGGGGACGTCGAAGCTCGCCGCCGCCAAGACGTTGGTCGACTGGTCGATCACCAAGCAGGCGAACGAGATGTATAATGCCGGATACGCGGTCGTCGCGATGCCGGGTGTCGCCAAGCCGGTCAAGTTCTTCCCTGAGAACCTCGTCGGCAAAATGATTGCCAACGATTTCGAATGGGCCGCGAACAACCGCAAGAAGGTCCTGGAAGAGTGGCAGAAGCGCTACGACTCGAAGTCGGAGCCGAAGAGCTAACGCTCTCGTTCGACAGAAACTGACGCGTTCGCCGGCGGTGGCTACATTGGCCACCGCCGGTCCGTGCCTTCCGATCAGAATTCGGCACCCCGGTGTCGTTCCCAGGCAGCGATGGATCCATGACACAGCTTGAAACTGCCGCACCCTTTCTGGTTATTCGCAATCTGACCAAAAAATTCGGTCAGTTCACGGCCTTGCAAGACGTCTCATTCGATATTGACGAAAGCGAATTCGTTTGCTTTTTAGGACCGTCCGGTTGCGGCAAGACAACGCTGCTGCGCGCCATCGCCGGGCTCGATATTCAGACCTCTGGCACTGTTCTTCAGGCGGGTCGTGATATTTCTGCGCTACCACCGGCGGAGCGGGATTTCGGGATTGTATTTCAGTCTTATGCCCTGTTTCCGAACCTGACAATTTACAAGAACGTCGCCTACGGACTTGAGAATACACGGCGGCCGGCGGCCGAAATAAAGGCCCGGGTCGCCGAACTGCTGGATCTTGTCGGATTGCCGGAACAGGGAACTAAATACCCGGCGCAGCTTTCCGGCGGCCAGCAACAACGGGTCGCGCTTGCCCGCGCGCTTGCCACGTCGCCAGGGCTATTGTTGCTCGACGAGCCGCTGTCGGCGCTCGACGCTAAGGTCAGGGTCCGGCTCCGCCATGAAATAAAATCCCTGCAGGAGCGCCTCGGTGTCACCACGATCATGGTCACTCACGACCAGGAAGAGGCGCTGGCCGTCGCCGACCGGATAGTCGTCATGAACCATGGCGTAATCGAACAATTGGGAACACCGCAGGAAATCTACCGGGAACCGGCATCGCTGTTCGTTGCCGACTTCATCGGCGAGACCAACCAGTTCGAAGGTTCGGCGCCGGCCCCGGGCCGGTTCACCTTCGCCGGTGTCGATTTGACGTGCCCGGCGAGCACAATCGGCGCCGGCGAAAAGGGGGTCATTGTTGTTAGGCCGGAAGACATCGTCCTTTCGCAAATCTCCGATGCCCCCGCCGGGCCCAATCACTTCCCGGCCCGGGTCAAGGAACTTGAATTCCTCGGCAATAACTGGCGCGTGCATCTCGATTGCCCGGCGCTCAAGGGCGCTGAGTTGACCGCCAACATCTCCATAAACCGCGCCAGGGCCTTTAGTTTTGCAACCAACATGGAGATTTCCATCCAATTGGTTCCGGAGCGGCTTCGCGCCTTCGCCGCCGGCACGGGTTGAGCGATGACCGCGAACGCCCCCGCACTCGAACCCGCTCCCGCCCCCGCCGTAACGGTTAAACCCCGCATCGGCCGCGATGGATGGACGATGCGCGCGTTCATGCTGATCGTCGCGCTCTATCTGCTTGCGACATTGGCATTTCCGCTCGGCGCCATGTTCTTCAAGTCGTTGACCACCTACCGGGTCGATCTGACTTTGTTCGAGTTCCAGGTAGACGCCGGCGGTGGCTGGGGCCCAGTAGCGACCGGCGAGGCATTGAACGCCAAGATCAAGGCGTTCGATGCCGACGATCTTGCGGCGACCAGCGACACGCGTCTGGCGGCAACCAAGCTATTCCCGGATTTCAGTTTCCTTGCACCGACCAAATACAGGATCCGCTCGACCGCGCCGGAGGCGGTGTTCCTGTTCGGCAGCGAGCGGGTCGCCGACCCCGATTGGCACGAATATTCAGGCAATGATTTTCGCCGTGTCGTCATGCGGCCGGTACTCGACCAGGGCTTCGGCAACTACGTTCGTTATTTCTCGACACCGTCGCTATTCTATTCGATCCACAATTCCCTCTATATCGCGACCGTCAGCACGATCATCACCGTCACCATCGCCTTCGGACTGGCCTATGCGTTGACGCGGAGTTGCATGCCGCTCAAGGGCATGTTCCGCCTGATTGTGATGATACCGATCCTGGTGCCGTCGTTGCTGCCGGGAATCGCCTTGGTTTATCTGTTCGGCAATCAAGGTGTCATCAAGGGCGCATTGATGGGCGAATCGATCTACGGCCCGATCGGCATTGTTATCGGTTCGGTCTTTTTCACGCTGCCGCACGCCTTCATCATCATTCAAACCGCGCTCTACATCGCCGACGCCAGACTGTACGAGGCCGCCGCCAGCCTCCGCGCCAGCAGATGGAAGACTTTCTACACCGTCACCCTGCCCGGCGCCCGATTCGGCTTGATCTCCGCCGCCTTTGTCGTCTTCACCTTGGTGATTACCGATTTTGGTCTTCCAAAAGTGATCGGCGGCAAGTTCAACGTGCTCGCCGTCGACGTCTACAAGCAGGTGATCGGACAGCAGAACTTCGAGATGGGCGCAGTCGTCTCGGTGATCCTGCTCGTCCCTGCCCTGGTCGCGTTCACGGTCGACCGGCTGATGCAGCGCCGGCAGGTGGCACTATTGACGGCGCGCTCGGTGGCGTTCGAGGCCAAGCCGCACCGCAATTTCGATATGGTATGCCTGGGGTATTGCCTGCTAGTCACCGTCTTCGTCGTCGGCTTGCTGGCGATGTGCCAATACGCGGCTCTGGTCAAGTTCTGGCCCTATGATCTGACGTTGAGCTTCAAGAATTTCAACTTCGACCGGATGGATGGTGGCGGCTGGGATTCCTATTGGAATTCCATCCACTTGGCCCTGCTGACGGCAACCCTCGGCACCGGCGTGATATTCTGCGGCGCCTATCTGGTCGAGAAGATGCAGGGCTTCGATACCGGACGCGGCGTGTTTCAGTTCTTCGCCATGATGCCGATGGCGGTGCCGGGTTTGGTTCTCGGCCTCGCTTATATTTTCTTTTTCAACAATCCGGCAAACCCCCTGAACGGTATTTACGGCACCATGACAATTCTCGTCATTTGCACCGTCACCCACTTCTATACCGTTGGACATCTGACGGCACTTACCGCGCTGAAGCAGATGGACCGCGAATTCGAGGCGGTGTCCGCATCATTGAAGCAACCGGTATGGCGGCTGTTCGGGCGCGTCACCGTGCCGGTTTGCATGCCGGCGATCCTGGATATTTCCGTCTACATGTTCGTCAACGCCATGACCACGGTTTCGGCCGTGATATTTCTTTACAGCCCCGACACCGCGCTTGCCGCTGTCGCCGTACTCAACATGGACGATGCTGGCGACATCGCGCCGGCCGCGGCCATGGGAATGATGATTTTCTACACCAATGCCTTCGCGCGTCTGGTCCATTTGGGCCTGAGCCGCGGCGTCTTATCCCGTACCCAGGCATGGCGGAAACGCTAATCCTTTAAGGTGACTGCAAAAACGTGGAATTCGGCGGAAATATACGGCGCATGTGGGAAATTGTGGACTATTGACCGTTTTTGCCCGATAGTAAGGCATTCGTTGCCTTTCCAGGCATGCAGGAGGAATTCATGACGACACCGACCGGCGATCCGTGGCTTCTGACCCCAGGTCCATTGACCACCAGTGCCGCCACCAAGGAAGCAATGCTGCACGATTGGGGATCGCGCGATGCCGCGTTCATCGAAATGAACGCCCGGGTCCGGCGCGAGCTTTTGAAGATCGTCAGCGCCGAAGCGACCCACGTCTGTGTACCGCTGCAAGGCAGCGGCACTTTTGCCGTCGAGGCGACGCTTGGAACTTTAATTCCGAAAACTGGCAAGGCGCTGATCCTGGTCAATGGTGCCTACGGCCACCGGATGGCGAAAATCCTCCGCTATGCCGGACGCACCGCCATCGTCCAGGAAACGCCGGAAGACACGCCACCCGACATCACCCAGCTTACCGCTGCCTTGGATGCCGACAAGACGATCACGCATGTCCTCACCGTTCATTGCGAGACCACGTCCGGCATTCTCAATCCAATCGAAAAAATTGCCGAAGCCGTTGCCACCCATGGCCGGAGCCTGATCATCGACGCCATGAGCGCCTTTGGCGCCATCGCCATCGATTCCCGGAAGATCAAATTCGATGCCGTCATGGCATCATCGAATAAATGCCTGGAAGGTGTGCCGGGCATTGGCTTCGCTTTGATCCGGAAATCGGTCCTGGAGAAATGCGAAGGCAACGCGCACGCGCTCAGCCTTGATCTCTACGACCAGTGGAAGGCCATGGAAGGCAACGGACAGTGGCGCTTCACGCCGCCGACGCACGTCATCGCCGCCTTCGACGCCGCCATTCAAGCCTTCGTCGCCGAAGGCGGCCAGCCGGGTCGATTTAAGCGTTACAGCGAGAACTGCCGGCTGCTGATCGGCAGCATGCGGCAACTCGGCTTCGAAACCTTATTGACCGACACCCTGCAGGCGCCGATCATTGTCACCTTCAAGATGCCGGCCGATTCCAAGTTCGTGTTTGAGTCCTTCTACGACAAACTGAAGGACAAGGGATACGTTATCTATCCGGGGAAGCTGACCGTCGCCCCGTCGTTCCGGATCGGCTGCATTGGCGATCTTGGCAAGACCGAGATCGAAGCCGCGTTGGCCGCCATTCGAGACGTTTTGACTGAAATGGGGGTCGGCACCGGCCGCCCCGCGAAGGCTGCCTGAAGGAGAACAATATGAACGCCAGCCACGGCAAGATCGTCACCGCCAACGGCCGCACCTACGCTTGGCCGAAGCAACCGTTGGTCGTCGTCTGCGTCGATGGCTCGGAACCGGATTACATCGAGGACGCCATCGCCGGCGGGCACATGCCGTTTCTGGCGCGCGCGCTTTCGAACGGCGCCGATTTGCGCGCCGAGTGCGTGGTGCCGAGCTTCACCAATCCGAACAATCTCTCGATCGTGACCGGCCGGCCGCCTGCGGTGCACGGCATTTCCGGCAATTTCTTCCTCGATCCCGATAGCGGCGAAGAAGTGATGATGAACGATCCCAAGTTCCTGCGCGTCGGTACCATCTTCAAGGCCTTCCAGGATGCCGGCGCCAAGATCGTCATCGTCACGGCCAAGGATAAATTGCGCCGGCTGCTGGGCCACGGGCTCGATATGTCGGGTGGCAAGGCGATCTGCTTTTCATCTGAAAAGGC
>JAQBZY010000126.1 GCA_027620395.1 Pseudomonadota bacterium | reverse complement strand
GGGAGCCGTCGTTTCTGACTCTTTCCGGCGGTTGGTTCGACATCAACCGCAAGAAGGACCAGGGGGCGGAATTCTCCGCCGAATACCGCTCCAACTACAAGCTCTGGCAATTCAAGCCGTTCGTCCACGCCGCCGGCGTCAACAACGGCATGACCTTCATCGGCGCCGGCGTGCTGATCGACGTTTTTCTCGGCAATCGCTGGGTGCTGAGCCCGAGCTTCGCGCCGACATGGTGGCACGGCAAAACCAACGCTCTCGATCTCGGTTATGGGCTTGAGTTCCGCTCCCGCCTCGAGATGGCGTATCGGTTCGACGACCGTTCCCGGCTCGGGCTTTCGTTCTCGCATTCATCGAACGCCAGTCTCGGCACGGCCAACCCCGGCACGGAATCGTTGATGGTCAATTACTCGATCCCGATTTCGAAACTGGGCGGCTGGCTGAAGTAGTTCGGCCCGGCAATGAACAACATGGGCGATGTCGCCGGCAATTGCCATCGCCGCCCCCTTGGTGTAATTCCGACCCTGGCCTGTCCCCGTAGCTCAGCAGGATAGAGCACCAGATTCCTAATCTGGGGGTCGTGGGTTCGAATCCCGCCGGGGACGCCAGCCTCCGCCCGTTCCGGCCGTTCCGACATTCGCCGCCAGCACCGCCTCGCCGCCACCCCGCTCGCCGGCGCGCGCCATGACCGTTGACTTGGCGCCGGGCAAATTTTTTAATTCTAGCGTTGCGGGTCGACGCCCGGCCCGGGACGCCTGCCGTTCCGCCGTCGGCGCACGCTCAGAGAACGGGAGACGCACACATTGGACGGGACCTCGCAATTGAAAGAAGCCATCTTCGTCGTCGATAAGGCGATATCGCCGACGGCGTGCCGGGACATCATCCGATTTTACGAAGATCAGGGCAACTGGCGGGCGTCCACCTATTCCGACGCCGCCGGAGTCGTCTACGACTCGTCGGGGCGCGTCGCCATGGCCGAATGCTGGCTGCAACCGGAACACCCGCATTTCGATCTGGTCCGCGACGCCACCATCGAAAGCGCCGCCAGCTATGGAACGCAGTATCCGGATTTGTTCCTGCAAAAAGCCGGCGGGTTCCGACTCAACCGCTATTATGAAACCGGCTACATGTCGCGCCACGTCGATTACATCCACGGTAGCCACGGCCAACAACAGGGGTTTCCTCGGTCTCGTGCCTGATGATCCTGAATGACGATTTCGACGGTGGCGAGCTGACGTTTTTCGGCACCCACGTGATCCCGCCCGTACCGGGCCAGGCAATCATGTTTCCATAGAGCTTCCTATTCCCACACGAGGTTACCCAGGTGACAAAGGGGGCCCGCTATTCCATTGTCAGTTGGCTGCTTTAGGACTGAGTATCTAAGGCCCATTGGCGCCAGACAGGGGATGACTGTGAAATCACGACTGACGACCACCGTCTTGGCTCTGGTCCTGACCATGCTCAGCGCCTTGCTCGATCCTGGTCATGCAGCGTCGGGCGAAATGGCGCCACCCGCCGTGCTGGCCAATACCTGCTTCGCCTGCCACGGCCCAGATGGGCAGGCCAAGGGCGAGATTCCGGTGCTCGCCGGGAAGGACGGCGCTTTTATACAATCCGCGCTCAAGGGCTTTCGTGACGGCAGCCGGCCGGCGACGATCATGAACCGGATCGCCAAGGGCTATTCCGAGGCCGAGATCGCCGCGCTGGCCGAATACTTCGAGCAGCGGAAGAAATAAAGGGTGGCGACGATGATCATTTCAAGACGCCGCTTCGGCCACATGGTTGGCGCCGGATCGCTCGCGGTGCTGGCCGGCATTCCCGCCGTCAATATCGCGCACGGCGCCGCTGCGAAGGTGGTTGTCGTCGGCGGCGGATTCGGCGGCGCCACGGCGGCGCGCTATCTGAAGCGGTTCGATAATTCCCTCGACGTCACGTTGGTCGAGCCCGATCATAAATTCATCACCTGTCCGTTTTCGAATTCGGTCATCGGCGGACTACACGACATGGCCTATATCACCAAGGGCTATGACGGTCTCCGCGCCGCCGGCGTCAAGGTGATCCATGATCGGGCGACGATGGTGGATGCCGGCACGGTGACGCTTTTGAGCGGTGCGCAGTTCCCCTATGACCGTGCCGTCGTCTCGCCGGGTGTCGACTTCAAATGGACGGCGGTGGAAGGATATTCCGAGGCGGCGGCGGAAAAAATTCCACATGCCTGGCAGGCCGGCCGGCAGACCGTGCTGCTCAGGAAGCAATTGCAGGCGATGCCGGACGGCGGCATTTTTCTAATGTCGGCGCCGCCCAATCCGTTCCGTTGCCCGCCCGGCACCGGCGAGCGGATCAGCCTGGTTGCCCACTACTTCAAGACCCATAAGCCGAAATCGAAAATCATCGTTCTGGATCCGAAGGACAACTTTTCGAAAGAGGATTTGTTCCGGCAAGCCTGGGCGCGCCGATACAAGGGGATGATCGACTACCATAAAGTCGAGGACGACGGCCGGGTGATCCGCGTCGATGCCGAAGCCAACACGTTTTTCACCGATTTCGGCGCCTACAAAGGCGACGTCGCAAATTTCATCCCGGCGCAAAAAGCCGGCGCCATCGCCGTCGCGTCGGGATTAACCGACGAGACGGCGTGGTGCCCGATCGATCCGCTGACGTTCGAATCGCCGCGCCAGAAAAACGTCCACGTCATCGGCGATGCGGCGATCGCCAATCCGATGCCGAAATCCGGATTTTCAGCCAACACTCAGGCCAAAATCGTCGCCGCCGCCGTGGTCGAACTTTTGCAAGGGCGTCAGCCGGGCGCGCCGAAACTGATCAACACCTGCTATAGCCTGGTGGCGCCCGACTACGGCATCTCCATTGCCGCTGTGTACGGTTACGAAAAAGGCAACCTGGTGTCGATCCACGATGCCGGCGGGCTGACGCCGATGGACGCCGACGCCAAGCATCTTGAGCGTGAAGCTGCCTTCACCGAATCCTGGTATCGCTCGATTTCGGCCGACATCTGGGGCTGAGCGGCTCCGTGTCCGGCGCTTGCCGGCCCCGTCGGCTGATGAAATGATCGCCGCAACCGGGGAGGCGGCATGTCGAAGATAAAGAAAGCCGGACCGGACGGTTGGATCGCCCGCCGCCGTGGCGATCTGTTGGGCGCGCTATCGTCGTCGATCCTGACCTTGCCGGTCGCCATCGGCTGCGGCGTGATCGCGTTCTCGCCGCTCGGTCCCGGCTATGCGCCGGTGGCGGCGCTGGCCGGCCTTACTGCGGCGGCCGTATCGGCGATCACGGCCGCCATCCTTGGCGGATCTCGGTATCAAATCACCGGCCCGGTGAGTTCTTTGGCCGTCGTCCTGGCCTCGACGCTGGCGGCGTTTCTGGTCGACCCCAGCCTCGGCGCCAATTTCGAAGCCCGGGCGCCGGTTGCCGTGGTGTTGGTCTTCATGTGCGTCGGGCTCGCCGGAATATTGCAGATCACTCTCGGACTGCTTCGGCTCGGTGATCTTGTGAAATTCATCCCCCATACCGTCGTCGCCGGATTGATGGGCGGAATCGCTGCTCGAATTCTCTGGAGCCAAGTGCCGCTGTTTGCCGAGTTTCACCCGGGTGGCGTTGCCCAAATCCTTTCCGGCGGCATCGCGCTTAACGCCATCGGTATTGCCGTGGCCCTAGCCGTCGCGGCGATCATGGCTGGCGCCGGGCTGATCTTGAAGCGCCGTGGCGATGCCTTGGTGGCGCTGGTGCTCGGCAGCGTCGGCGTCCATTTGTTGGCGTCCTTGGCCGGCATTGCCGCGCCGGGCGGCTCGATCGGGTCGATCGCCATGCACGTGCCGCTCCCGGGCCAGATTGAAAATACTTGGATCGTGTTGAACGAAGTCGGATCGGCGGTGCTGCTCATGAAGCTCGCCGCGCCAGCGGCGATCATCGCCGTCCTCGGTGCTCTGCAATCGTTGCTGGCGGCGGCGGCCATGGATGCGCGAACCGACACCCGGCATGACAGCAACCGCGAACTGATCGGCCAGGGCGCGGCCAATCTTGTCGCCGGCGCCTTCGGCGGGGTTGCCGCCGCCGGCTCGGCGCCGCGCAGTCTGGCAAGCTACCTCGCCGGCGCCAACAGCCGCCTCGCCGGTGTCGGGCAGGGCGTGATCTTTTTGGTTGTCTTGGCGTTCGGCGGCGACGTGGTCGGTGAAATTCCGCTGATCGTCATCACGGGCATATTGATAGTGTATGCCGGCCGCATCGCCGAAGCTTGGATCGGCCGGTTCGTCGCCGAATTCCGCCACGCGGTCCCCGGGCGGGAGCGGCGGGTCGCGGCGTTCGATCTGGTCGTGATTGCCGCCGTCGGCGCATTGACCGCCGGCGGTGAGCTGCTGGCGGCGGTGGCGTTCGGAATTGCGTTGGCGTCGTTCCTGTTCGTGGTCCAAGCCGGCCGCCATCCGGTACACCGAATCGGCGACGGCGGGCAAGCCCGGTCACGGACACACCGGCCGCTATCGGAAATGTCACTGTTGGCCCAACATGGCCACGCCATCGCCATCGTCGAGGCCGAGGGTCCGATCTTTTTCGGCTCGGCCGAGCGGCTCGCGGATCGGATCGCCGGCCTCGGCACCGAAGCCAAGGCCGTCATTCTCGATTTTCGGCGGGTCGGCGAGATCGATTCCACCGGCGCCGCCATTCTCCGTCGGTTGCGGGGACAATTCGACCGCGAGCACCGAATATTGCTGTTCTCATACCTGACGCCAAATGACCGGCGGTGGCATTTTCTCCTCGAAATGGGTGTCGCCGAGCATGGCGTCGATGACCGCTTCTTCACCGATACCGATACCGCCCTTGCCTGGGCCGAAAACCAGTTGCTGCAATCGTTGGGTGCCGGCACCGCGATCATGGAAGAATTGCCGTTGGATCGGCTGGAGGCGCTGGCCGGGTTCGATGCCGCGGCCATAAGTGCATTGGCGCAGGTTTTGATTCGCCGCGACTTCGCCGCCGGCGAGGTTCTGTTCGAGGACGGCGCCAGCGGCAGCGCGCTCTATCTCGTCGCCAAGGGGCGGATCGTGGCCTTGGCGACGACGGCCGGCAACGGCAACGACACCGTGCGCCTGGCTGGCATGGGGCCCGGCGTGGTGTTCGGCGAGATCGCACTATTGACCGGCGCGCCCCGGACGGCGCGCTGCGTCGCCGAGACCGACGCCGTTTGCTGGATGCTCGACCAAGAAGGTCTGGATCGGCTCCGCACCGAGGTGCCGGCGGCGGCGCTGCAGTTCATGTTCAATCTGGCCCGCCAGTCGGCATTCCGCTTGGACGCCGCATCGCGCCACATCCGGGCGCTGGAAAGCTGAGCTAACCTTCGTCCTCGGGAACGAAAGTCCAGATCCGCGCGTGCCCGCCCTCGTCGCCGGGGCGTGGCACAATCTTGACGATTTCACGAATGCCGTCCTCGGTCATTTCCCGCTCGATCGCCAATAGCGTTCCCGCCGGGTGATCCGAAAGCGATGACGCATGCGCCAATTCGTTTCTGGCGGCGTCGACGGCGGCTAGCATGTCGGGCGCGCCGAAGCGGGCATGCAGCACCGCCGCCAAATCCCGAACCGTCGCTTCGGCGGCCTCGTCCGAGGCCACCGTTACTTGCACGAATGTCGACCAGCCGAAACTGGCGATGCC
>JAQBZY010000125.1 GCA_027620395.1 Pseudomonadota bacterium | reverse complement strand
CACGCTGGATTCATAGAAGGTAAGATATCCCTGCCATAACACCGCCCAGCGGTCCTTATCGGCGGTTTCGATGCGGCGAATTGTGACGGTCATGGCGATCTCCACATTGCGACCGCGTGACGGGCCGCCCGGATCATTTAGTAAATTCTAAATGGTCTTTCCAAAAGCGCCTTATTGATAAAACCTACGGTACCAATTGCGCAAGGATGCCAGGAATGCCGCGTACCGCCGATAAATCTCCATTGCTGGCGATCGATCTCGATAAGGCCTCGGCGACGCCGATGCATCGGCAGATTTTCGACCAAATCAGGCGCGCCATCCTGACCGGGCGATTGGTGCCCGGACGGCGCCTGCCTTCTTCGCGGGTGCTCGCCGACGAACTTGGCGTATCGCGCAACACCGTTCTCGCCGCATTCGATCAACTGCTGGCCGAGGGCTATACCGAAGGCCGGATCGGTTCCGGGACCCGGGTCGCCGACGCGTTGCCTGAGGATTACCTCGCCGCCCGGGCCGGCCGCGAACGGGCGATGTCCGGCGATCACGCACGGAAACCGCGCCTCTCCAATGTTGGACGGGCCTTGCAAACCGCGGTGCCGAAAACCCGCATCGATCCGAACAGGTGGGCGTTCCGGCCCGGCGTTCCCGAAGTCGCACGGTTTCCTTGGGCACATTGGAGCCGGCTTTGCGCCGGTTTCTGGCGCCGGCCGCCACTCGAACTAATCGCCGGCGGCGCCACCGCCGGATTCAAGCCGCTTCGCGCCGCCATCGCGGATTATCTGGGGGCTGTCCGGGGCTTGGCCTGCCAGGCCGAGCAAGTGATCGTCACCGCCGGCGCACAGCAGGCGATCGATCTGGCGGCGCGGGCGCTACTCAATCCCGGCGACAAAGTCTGGATCGAGGAACCCGGATATGCCGGCATCCGCGGCGTGCTGACCGCGGTCAATGCTGAAATGGTCCCGATCGCCGTCGACGACGCAGGGATCGACGTCGACGCCGGGATAGCCATCGCGCCTGACGCCCGGATGGCCATTGTCACGCCGTCGCATCAGTATCCGTTAGGGTCGGTCATGAGCCTGGCCAGACGGCTGGCGCTTCTCGAATGGGCGCGCCAGACCGATGCCTGGATCCTCGAGGACGACTACGACAGCGAGTACCGTTACGGTGGGCGGCCGATATCAGCGCTGCAAGGATTGGACCGCGACGGCCGGGTGATTTACTGCGGTACCTTTTCCAAGGTGATGTTTCCGACGATTCGGATCGGCTATCTGGTGGTGCCGTTGGAACTGGTCGAACCGCTGGCCGCAGTCCGCTCGTTGATCGACGATCAAACGGCCATCGCGCTACAGCCGGTCCTCGCCGCATTCATCGAAAGCGGTCATTTCGCGCAGCATATCCGGAGGATGCGGACACTCTATGCGGAGCGTCAGGATGTCATCCTCGATGCCTTGAAATCCGAGCTTTCCGGCGCATTGGACGTGACGCCAGATGAATCCGGCATGCATCTGGTGGCCGAGATCAGACCCAGTGCCAGTATCTGGGACGCCGATGTGGCCGAACTGGCGGCGGCGCGTGGCTTGAGCATCTCGCCGCTCAGCCGATTCTTTTTGGGCCGGCCCAACCGCAATGGCCTTCTGCTCGGCTACGCCGGGATCGAGGCCCGCGATATCCGGACCGGGGTCAAAAAGCTGGCCCGGATATTCGACGATTTGGATTAGGTTATGAGTACATGACCTAGGCTGGCGTTCGGCGCCGGCGTCACGTTGTAGGCTTGCCCGATAGCCAGATCGGATCATCGGGCACGGTTTCGAAACTCAAGGCATCATTCGGGATGACGACCCATGGCAGAGCGCTGCGCTGGAAAACGTGATGCGTCGGGCGAAGCCATCTCGTGTCGTCCAGCGTGCCGGGTTTGAGGCTCAACTGATCGGGCCGCTTTTCGCTCCGGTGGTGAATTCTAGTGCCGCAATCGGGGCAGAAGGAATTGGTGAACGTCTGGCCGCTATCGGCTTTCCGCTGGAACGATTTCATCGTTCCTCTGGTCATCTCGAAACTTTCGAATGGGATGCGCATCGCCATGGCGAACGCGCTTCCGGACTGCGTCTGACAAATCGTGCAGTGACAGGCATAAACCACGGCCGGCGTGCTCAAGACCCGGTAACGAACAGCACCGCACTCGCAGCCACCGGTAAATGGTGGGGCCGGTGGGAGTTTTTCGCTGGGCATGCGTTGCCTATTCTTCCGCTTTCACCGCGACGTAGGTGCCGGGCGCATCGCAAAGCGCCTTGAGCTTGCCGACGCCTGGCACCCGGGCTTTGACCAACTGCTTGCCGGCGTGCGTCATGGCCCAGGCATTCCAATCCGTCCACCACGAGCCTTCGTGTTGAACGGCGCCGTCCAGCCATTGGATCGGGTCGGCCGGGGTCTTGTCGTTAGTCCAATAGCAATATTTGTTGGCCGCCGGCGGATTGACGATGCCGGCGATGTGCCCGGACGCCGACAACACGAACCGGATTGGTCCCTTGTAAAGCTGCGTCGCCGCGAAGGTTGACTTCCAGGGAGCAATATGGTCTTCGCGAGTCGAGACGATGTAGCAGGGCACCTTGATTTTCCGGAGATCGAGTTTGACGCCGTCGAGTTCGATGCCGCCGGGTTCGACCAGTTTGTTTTCAAGATACATGCTGCGCAGATAGAAGCTATGCATCGCCGCCGGCATCCGTGTCGAATCTGAGTTCCAATACAGCAGATCGAACGGGAACGGATCCTTGCCGAGCAGGTAATTGTTGACCACGAACGACCAGATCAGGTCGTTGCCGCGCATCATGTTGAACGTCGACGCCATGTCGCGGCCCTCGAGATAGCCGCGTTCGTTCATCTTTTCATCGAGGCTTTGCAGCGAGGCTTCGTCGATGAATACGCCAAGCTCGCCGGCTTCCTCGAAATCGACCATGGTCGCGAAGAACGTCGCCGATTTGATCCGGTCGTCCTTCTTGACCGCCATGTAGGCAAGCGTTGCCGCCAACAAAGTGCCGCCGATGCAGTACCCGATGGCGTTGATCTGTTTCTCGCCGGTCGCCTTTTCGATCGCCGATAGCGCATCCAGCGGACCTTCCCGCATATAGTCGCCGAAGGTCTTCATGGCCAATTCGCGGTCCGGGTTGACCCACGATATCACGAATACCGTATGTCCCTGATCGACGGTCCATTTGATGAATGAGTTCTTCTCGCGAAGATCGAGGATGTAGAACTTGTTGATCCATGGCGGAATGATCAACAGCGGCGCCTTGGCGACCTTTTCGGTGCTCGGCGTATATTGGATCAGTTCCATCAGATCGTTGCGGTAGACCACCTTGCCGGGCGATGTGGCGACGTTGACGCCGACCTGGAAGGCATCCAAGTCGGTCATCTTGATGGCCAGCTTGCCCTTGCCGCGTTCCAAATCAGTGAGCAGGTTGCGGAGGCCGTTGACCAAGTTCTCGCCGCCGGATTCCATGGTCGCGCGCAGCACTTCCGGGTTGGTCATGACGAAATTAGTCGGCGACAAAGCCTCAACGAACTGGCGGGTGAAGAAATCGACCTTGGCGGCCGTCTTTTGGTCCAGTCCCTCGACGTCGTGGACCGTCGATTGAATCCAATTGGAGGTCAGCAGATACGATTGCTTGATGAAGTCGAAAACGTCGCCCTCCCAGGCCTCGTTCTTGAACCGGCGGTCGTCGCCGGCGGGCTCGGCCACGGGCTCGGCCGCCTGCCCCATCATTCGGCTGGCGGTGTTCTGCCATAGTTTCATGTAGTCCTGCCACAATGACATGTTGGCTTCGACCAGCTTGTGCGGCTGGGTCATCATCTTGGTGGTCATCTCGAGGAACGCATTACCGACGTTCATTGGGTCCTGCATGCCCATGTTGCCGCTCTGCGTTCCGGGCTGCCGGGCCAGGAAATCCTGAACAATGCGCTGCGACCGCTCGGCGATATCGGCCATGGTGTCCGAAATCTGTGCCTCGTCGGCGGGTTTTGATCCTTGATCTTGTCGCGCTGCCATATTCGGTGTCCCCTAGAAACCTTTGAAATCGCTGCAAACCGTGTTAGTCAATCGGTCGGAATTGGCGGCCAGTCAAAACGCTTGGCTGATTTTACATCGGATTGTGCATTGCAGCAAATTGGTGGCCGTATTTAAACGTTTAACTCTTTTGGGGCAATGTAATTCCTCGAATAAATAGTGTATCTATATCGTGGCGGCGCTGGGTCATAGGCCGCCGAGTTCAATAAAATCCGGTTCACGAAAGACCGGGCGAAACGAGGTAGGGGAAATGCGGCTGATGCAAGTTTCAGTGATCAGGTCGAGGACCGTCATCGGCGCCGTGCGCTTGATTGCGGTCATGGGATGCGTTCTGGCGCTCGATGCCTGTTCGAAGGTTCCGGATGCGCTCAATCCGGCCGAGTGGTACCGCTCGACGACCGATCTACTGACCGGCGAGGATTCCAAGAAACCCGTGCCGGCCGCCGAGGCCAAGAACGATCTGCAGAAGAACCGTGGCGCACCGGCGCCCGGCGCCGATGGCAAAACCCCCAATCTCGCCTCGGTCGACCAACAGGCCGCGAAACGTGACGCCATCAACCGCGGTTTGAGCGCCGATCCGAACCGGCCGCAATACGCCCCCTCGATCCAGCGCCAGGGGCAGGCTGAAACCTCGTTGATTGCGCAGAAACCGCCGGCCGCGCCGGCCGGCATGACGGCCCAGGCGCCGCAGCAACCGGCACCGCCGTCGATGCCGAGGGCGCCGGTCGCAACCGCTATGGCGCCGGCGATGGCACCGGTGGGGACGACGACAACGGTCAGCGCCGCCGGGCCGGTCGGCTCGGATGGGGCGGCCTATGTCGTCGACAAGGAAATGCAGGGCCGGCTCGCCCGCCAATTGGCCGAAATTCGAGCCCGCGCCGCCGATCAGGGATCGCTGCTTGCAAGTGAATTGCAGCCGGGCGCCGATGGCCAGGGGCAGACGGTGGTGGTGTCGTCTGGCGGTGTCGAAACCGCGATGCTCGAATTGCCGCGTTTGGGCGCTGCCTATGGCGGTGCACCGGTGTATTCAGCGGCAATGCAGCAGTCCAGCGTCTCCAATCAGGGCGCACTGCCATTGCCAAACGGCGCGACCAAGGTCGCGACCATTCTATTTGGCAACGGTTCCGCCAACCTGGGAGCCCGGGAACGAAAAATTCTGACCGATGTCACTCGGTTGCAAAAGCAGAATCAGGGCAATGTTCGGATCGTTGGTCACGCCAGCCTCCGGACCCGCAACATGGACCCGGTCAAACACAAGATGGCCAACTTCGAGGTCTCGGTGCAGCGCGCCAACCAGATTGCAGCCGAGTTGAAGAAGCTCGGCGTGCCGGCCCAGAACATCCTGGTGGCGGCGGTTGGCGACAACAGCCCGCAGTATTTCGAGGTGATGCCGTCTGGCGAGGCCGGCAACCGCCGGGCGGAGATTTATCTCTCCAATTGATGGCCTAGCGGCGTTCGGTTTCGGTGCGGGTGTCGCGAACCGGGCCGTGACGGTGCGAGTACATTAAATAGTCGCTGCCACAATAGTGCCTTGAATTCCGGCTTGTCTCGCGGGGTTCTTTCTGGAATGAAGTGCGCACCATGAGTAGCGATTTTTACCGTATCAGACGCCTGCCG
>JAQBZY010000124.1 GCA_027620395.1 Pseudomonadota bacterium | reverse complement strand
CGCCGGGATGGCGAGGCCGACTACCTACATGATCAAGGAATCGGTCAATCGGTCCTACGAAACGACGCTGTCCGAAGGCATTCTGTTCGAACGCCGCGTCTTCCACGCCGCCTTCGCGACCGAGGACCAGAAGGAAGGCATGGCCGCCTTCGCCGGCAAGCGCAAGGCCGACTGGAAGCACAAGTAAGCCAGCTTGCACTCACACCCACCCGACCCCTCACCTAACCTCTCCCCCGCTTGCTTGGGAGAGGGTGGGTGAGGGGGCGCGATTGAGGGGATCAGCGCTTCCGAGCCAGCGTCAGTCCGTCGCCGATCGGCACCAAGCTGATGTCGACCCGATTGTCCTTCGCCAGCGTGGCGTTGAATTTCTTCATCGCCTTGACACCCTCGCTGGAGGGCTTCTTTTCCATGACCCGGCCGGACATGAAGATATTATCGAAGGCGATCACGCCGCTCTTGCGGATCAGCTTCAGGCAACGGGCGTAATAGTCCGCGTATCCTTCCTTGTCGGCATCGATGAAGGCAAAATCATAAGACCCTGCCTCGCCGGCCTTCAGCATGGCATCCAAGGTCTTGGTCGCCGGCGCGATTCGAAGATCGATCTTGGCCGCGACCCGGGCCGTCTTCCAAAAGGGCTTGGCGATGGCCGTATATTCCTCGGAAATATCGCAACATACGATGCGGCCATCCTTCGGCATGGCGGCTGCGACACACAGCGCGGAATAGCCGGTGAAGGTTCCCACCTCGATACAGCGTTTGGCCCCAAGCATTTTGATCAGCAACGCCATGAACTGACCCTGTTCGGGGGAAATCTGCATTCGCGCCATCGGCAGCCGCGCCGTGCGCTTGCGGAGCGCCTGCATGACCGGGGTATCGCGGAGCGACACGGAAAGCATGTATTTGTGCAATTCATCGGTCATCGGGATGGTGCGGATACTCATGGATCGGGCCTTTCCTAGGGGGCAAGCCGGTCTTGCAAGTACCGGCGGGTGCGCTAGGTTGCCCGACATGACGGACGAAGTCATCTACCACATGTGCCGCGCCGATGAATGGGCGGCGGCGCAGACGGCCGGAACCTACGGCGGCTCGTCGCAGGACCGGGCCGACGGTTTCATCCATTTCTCGACCAGGGCCCAGGTTCGGGTCAGTGCCGCCAAGCACCGTCAGGGTCAGGACGGGATCGTCCTTTTGGCGGTCACGACAGTGCCGCTCGGTGAGGCGCTCAAGTGGGAACCATCCCGGGGCGGACAGCTATTCCCGCATTTGTACGGCCCGCTCCCGGCCACGGCGGTTCTTTCGGCAGCCCCGCTAAAGCTCGGCGCCGACGGCCTGCATATATTTCCGGCCGGATTTCCGGCCCCGGGAGGAACTTGATCCGATGCCCGATCTTTATGGTCTCGCCAAACCCCTGCTCGGCTGCATCCAACCCGAGACCGCGCACGACTTGGCGCTCTGGGCGATGCAACGGAATTTGGTCACGGGCACGCCTTACCAGGACGATGTGTTGCGGACCGAGGTGTGGGGACGGCGCTTCGATAGTCCGATCGGTCTCGCCGCCGGCTTCGACAAGGACGCCCGAGTGCCCGAGCAAGCTCTGGCACTCGGCTTCGGATTCGTCGAGATCGGCACCGTCACGCCGCATCCGCAGCCGGGCAATCCGAAACCGCGCCTGTTCCGGCTAACCGAGGACAGGGCCGTGATCAACCGCATGGGCTTCAATGGCGGCGGCGCCGACGCAGTCCGGGGCCGTCTACAACGCCTGCCGGCACCGCCGCGCCGGAGTCCGATCGGTGTCAATCTCGGCAAGAACAAGGAAACCGAGGACGCCGCGGCCGATTACGTCATTGGTGTCGAAAAATTGGCGCCCTTGGCCGATTATTTGGTCATCAATGTTTCGTCGCCGAATACCCCCGGCCTTCGGGCGTTGCAGAATCCGGCGGCACTCACCGACTTGATCGCAAGAGTCCAAGACGCACTGGCCAAGACAGTGCCTGACGGCGCGCCGCCATTGTTGATCAAAGTGGCGCCGGATTTAACACCGGAAGACATCGCCGACATCGCAAGAGTCGCGCTCGATGCCAAGATCGACGGCCTGATCGCCACCAACACCACCATCGACCGGCCGGCCTCGCTTACCGACCGGCAATCCACTGAGACCGGCGGCTTGAGCGGCGCACCCTTACTGCAGCCATCGACCGAAATCCTGGCCGCATTCCATAAAGCGACAGAGGGCAGGCTGCCGCTGATTGGCGTTGGCGGCATCGCGTCGGGCGTCGACGCCTATGCCAAGATCAGGGCCGGAGCCTCACTGGTGCAGCTCTATTCCGCGATGGTGTTCGAGGGACCAAACCTCCCCGGCCGCGTCAACCGTACCTTGGCCGGACTATTGAAGCGGGACGGCTTCGCCTCCGTCGCCGACGCGGTTGGCGCCGATCACCGGTAATCCATGTCTTTCGGCGGCGGCCCGAACAGCCATCGGCTGACCACCGACATACTGACGACGATGAACAGGATGCGGACGATGTGGTGCGTCGAGACGAACGCCGTGTCGATGCCCATGGCCAGGCTAATCAGCGTCATCTCAGCCAAGCCGCCCGGGGCGAAGGCGATCCACAGTGCGTGATATTCGAGCCCGGTCAGCGAATGCAGGATCGCGGCGGCGCCGATGGCGGCGGCCAACGTCAGTGCCGCGCCAATGACGCCGATGCCGATCGGATTGATCAATTGCCGGCGCTCGACGCCGACGAAGCGGCAACCGACGTTGGTGCCGATCACCAATTGCGCCAAATTGACGATCTCGCCGGGCGGTTTCGCTTCCGAAAGACCGGCCAGATGCACGGCGGCGCTGATCAGCATCGGCCCCAATAGCGCTGCGGCTGGAATTTTGAGCTGCTTGGCCCCGAAATAGCCGACCACGGCACAGGCGGTCAAAACCGAACCATCGATCCCGGACAAGCCGCCGATGCTCCCCATCGGCGATGTTGACGGCGGCACGTAGCCTTCGAAAACCCGGAAATAGATCGGGATCACCATCACCGTGAACATCACCCGCGTCGCATGGATCAAGGAAATCGAGCGGACATCGCCGCCGTAGGCCTCGGCGATCAAGACCATCTCGCCGAACCCGCCCGGCGTCGCCGACAGGATCGCTTCACGGCGTCCGAGCCCGCCGAAGCGCTCGAACCCCCACGCCAGCACCACGGTGATCAGCGCCACGAACGCCAACAACACCAGGATCGTGATCCCCCAGCCGGCGGCACGCTCCAATATCTCCGGTTTGAAGGCGCTGCCGAGCATGACACCCAAAACGGTGATCATGACGGCGCGAAATCTTCCCGGCGGCTCGAGCTTGACGCCGGCAATTGCGGCGACGGCGGTGAACAGCATGGCGCCGATCATCCACGCCAGCGGCATCTTGGCGAGGCTGAACAAAAAACCGCCCAACGCCGCGAACGCCAAAGTCGCCAACGCGCGCGGCAGTTTCCGACGCCAGCCTTGCGTCGATTCCGGTTGTCGGTCTTCGGCTTCCTCGTAGGCGCTCACGGATTGAACTGTTCCATCAGCACCCGTTCCTCGTAGTTGTGCTCGGGATCGAACAGCAGCACCGGCGACAACTCACGGGCGAGACGAATTTTCACCCGACGCACGCTTCTGATTTCGTTGAAGTCGGCGGTGACGCTGACCAGTCGGTTTTCGGGATCAAGGACTTCGATGACGATCTCGGCCTTGGCCGGCAACAGTGCGCCGCGCCAGCGCCTTGGCCGAAAAGCGCTAATTGGCGTCAACGACAATAGATCGACGCCGATCGGAATGATCGGTCCCGACGCCGACAGATTGTAGGCGGTGCTGCCGGCCGGCGTCGCCACGATCAGCCCGTCGCAGATCATTTCCGCCATCCGGACCTTGCCGTCGACGAGGATGCGGAGCTTGGCCGCTTGCCGGGTTTCCCTAAGCAAGGAGACTTCATTGATGGCAACCGCGCGCTCGGTCCGGCCCTGTATATCCTCGGCCTCCATCCGCAACGGATGTAATTCAATCCGTTCGGCACGCTCAAGACGGCCGGGGAGATCGTCTTCCGAATACTTGTTCATCAGGAAGCCAACCGAGCCCCTGTTCATGCCATAAATTGGCGTCGCCCGAGCCATCACGTCGTGAATGGTGTGCAGCATGAAGCCATCGCCGCCGAGCGCGACGATGACGTCGGCGTCCGGCGCCGCCACCGTCGATATCTGAGCTGCCAGCCGTTTCCCAGCCGCCTCAGCCTCAGCCGTTGGCGCGGCCACAATCGCGATCCGCTTGTAGGCCATGTTCAGAACCTCTTTCCCGGCAACTTAGCGGTAATGAACGGGCGGCAAAAGTCCCGTTGTCATGTCGCGGAAAGAGGTCCTGGCTGACAATCAAGGCCGGCCGAGCGCGCGGCGTTCGGCGAAGCGGAAAACACTGGCCTCGGTGCCGTGCAGCACCACCAGTTCAAGATCGGCACTGAGGCTGGTGACCAACCCGTTTTCGATGTCGATCAGGGCATAGCCGGCGGCATTCAGGCGGAGTGGTCTCGGCGCCTCGCCCTTGTCGATGCGAAGCGCCAACACCCGCCGGCCACCGGCATCGGCCAATCCCTTGATCTCGCCCGAGACAGTAACCGGGATCGGGCCGGCACCGCGGAACAGATCGCCCAAATCACGACGGATCAGGACCAGCCGTTGACCGGTGAATAGTCCCTCCTCGGGATAGCCGATGGCGAGGCCAAGCAACGGCTGAAACGCCTCGACCAAGTCGCCCCTGGCGGCCCGTTCGCGCGTGCTCTGCGCGTCGCCACCGGCGTCCTCCGGTCCGGCCCGCACCAGAAGGCGGCGAAAGGTTGGAAAGAAACCGGTGTCGATCAAGGTCCGGCCGATGTCCTCGAATTGCCGGCGATGATCGTTGCTATCGAGACCGGGCAGCTTGATTTCGACGCGGCGCAACTCGCCTCGCGGGCTCAACGCGGCGACGATCCGGCCACCGTCCCGCCGCTCCGACCGGTTTGGGCCGGCCATGAACTGGGTCGGTGTCCGCTCGATGAGCATGGCCGGGCCGCCCTGCCCTGGTTGGATTTCGACCGTGCCGCTGACATCCAGGCGATAGAGTTCCGGCGTCCGCTCGGGGCCCCAGCGGAGCGTCACTCGATACGGCGCCGGCTTGATCGCCCGGTAGCGGACGGCGACGTTAACCGGCGACTGGACCGGGTCCAGCCGCTCGGGGAACGGCAACAATTCAGGCTCGCCGGCGGCCGCCGTGCAGGCCGCCGAGAGGATCAGCGCAATCCCGGCGACGGCGCCAATGGTGCCATGGACCGTCATGGCCGCCCGGCCGGGGGACCGGGGTCCGGCGTCGGCCCGATCCCTGCCGGTTGCCCAGCACCGGTCGCAGTGGCTGGATGGCCGAACAAATCCTGGAGCCGGCGATACAGGGCGTTGAGCCCGCGCCAGATTTTCGGCAACAACCACACCACCATCAGCGCGAACAGCCCGAGCATGAACAGAAACGCGACCGGCTTGAACAGCGCCAGCAGGACGCCGCCGATGACCAGGACATCCTCGAAAATCGATGCCGCGATATTCGAAAACGGCTCCGGCGAGGTGTTGATGATAGCCCGGCTGCCGGCCTTGGCGGCGTGCGATCCGGCGGCGGCGACGCCGCCCACCG
>JAQBZY010000123.1 GCA_027620395.1 Pseudomonadota bacterium | reverse complement strand
CGATTTGACGATGTTGTGATAGCCGGTGCAGCGGCAGATGTTGCCTTCCAGCCAACCCCGGATCTCCCCCTCGGAGGGGCGTGGGTTGTGGCGCAGCAGGTCTGCAGCCGACATTACCATACCCGGTGTGCAAAATCCGCATTGCAGGCCGTGATGGTCCTGGAATGCCTGCTGGATCACGCCCAAGGTCCCGTCGGCATTGGCCATACCCTCGATGGTGGCGACATCGGCGCCAGCGGCCTGGGCTGCCAGCATGGTACATGACTTGATGCTTTCGCCGTTCACATGGACGACACAAGCGCCACATTGCGACGTGTCGCAGCCCACATGGGTGCCGGTCAGACCCAGCGTTTCGCGCAGGAACTGAACCAGAAGGGTCCGGCCCTCGACCTCGCCCGAGACGGATTTTCCGTTCACGGTCATGTTGATGGTTGGCATTGATATTTCCTCCCTTGTCGAATTCGTTTTGGCGGCCTCAGCTGATCAAACGCTTGAGCCAGCCTTTCTTTGTGTCATCGCCAGAATCCCCCTCGCCGTCCGAATCGGTCTCAGATTCGGCGGGGCCCTCGACCGCAAGTTGGAAGCGGTTGAAAAATTCATCCGTTAGCTTGCGCGCGAAGCCATCGATCAGGCGGCCGCCCAGCTGGGCCAGCTTGCCGCCGACCTTGGCCTCGACCGTATAGGTCAGCAGCGTCGCCTCGCCGTCATCCGTCAACGTCACCGCGGCGCTGCCCTTGGCGAAGCCGGCGGCACCGCCCTTGCCCTCGCCGGAGATTCGGTAGCTTTCCGGCGGATTGAGGTCGCTCAAGGTCACGCTGCCTTTGAATTTCGCCTTCACCGGGCCGATTTTAGCCTGCACGACGGCACTCAACTGGGTATCTGAGTCCTTGGTTAGTTCCTCGCAGCCCGGGATCGATGCCTTCAGCACCTCGATATCGTTGAGCGCCGCCCAAACCCTGTCCCTTGGGGCCGCAATACGGATCTCGTCGGCCAGTTTCATGGTGTTTTTCCTGCTTTTCTAATCATTAAGAAACGCTATGGTCTTGGCAAAGGAGCATTTTATCATCATATCCGGTGTAATGCATGGTGGCGGTAATCTCCAGTTTCGGCAACCGGGACTAGTTACCGCGTCCAACCGGATCGGATAGCCTCGACGGCGTTCCACGCCATTCAAATGTGACTTAGGGGGAGACATTCATGCCTGCCATCAAACTTCGCGTGAACGGCCGGGAAGCGGCCGCCGAAGTCGATGAGCGCACCCTGCTCAGCACCTTTTTGCGCGAGCAGTTGGACCTCACCGGCACCCACGTCGGCTGCGACACCAGCCAGTGCGGCGCCTGCACGGTCGACATCGACGGCATCACCGCCAAGAGCTGCGCCATGTTCGCCTGGCAGGCCGACGGCGCCGCCATCACCACCATCGAAGGTTTGGCCGACGGTGACAAATTGCATCCGATGCAGGCCGCGTTCCGCGAACACCACGGATTGCAATGCGGTTTCTGCACGCCCGGCATGGTGATGACGGCGGTCGACTTCGCCAAGCGCAACCCGGATCCCTCGGACGACGAAATCCGTCACGCGCTCGAAGGCAACATCTGCCGCTGCACCGGCTATCATTTCATCGTCGATGCGATTCGCACCGGCGCCAAGGCAATGCGGGGATAGGCCGATGTATCCATTCGACGTCAAAATTCCAACCGATCTGGCTGCCGCCCGGAAAGCTTTCGAAGACGCCGACGACGGACTGTTCCTGGCCGGCGGTCAGACGCTGATCCCGGTCATGAAGCAGCGGCTCGCCATGCCGGGCACAGTGATTGCGTTGGAGCGAATATCCGATCTTGCCGGCATCAAGGCCGGCGGCTCGGAGATCACCATCGGCGCCATGACCCGGCACGCGGCGGTCGCCGCCGACCCCGACATCGCCAAGGCGATCCCGGCGCTCGCCAAGCTTGCCGGCGGCATCGGCGATCCGCAGGTCAGAAACCGTGGCACCATCGGCGGCTCGTTGGCCAACAACGATCCGGCCGCCGACTATCCGGCCGCCGCGCTGGGCCTCGGCGCCACCATCATCACGGACAAGCGTGAAATTGCCGTCGATCAATTCTTCAAGGGGATGTTCGAGACCGCCCTGGATGCCGGCGAGATAATCACCGCTGTGCGCTTTCCGATGCCGGAATGCGCCGCCTACGTCAAGCTCCAGCATCCGGCGACGCGGTTCGCCATGGTCGGCGTCATGGTCGCCAAGGTCGGCAGCACGGTCCGGGTCGCCGTCACAGGGGCGGCGCCCAGCGTGTTCCGCGCCACCGAGATGGAGGCTGCGCTTACCCTCAAATTCGAGCCAAACGCCTTGGACGGCATCACCATTGCCGCCGACGGCTTGAACAACGATATCCACGCCAGCCGGGAGTACAGGGCGCACCTAATCGGCGTCCTTGCAAGGCGCGCGGCGCAAGAAGCGATTAGTTGAGAGCGGAGAAAATCGATATGAGTAAGATTTCCGAAAAGAACCTTATCGGCGAATCGGTCCGGCGCCGCGAGGATTTCCGCTTTCTGACCGGCCGAGGCCGCTACATCGACGACATCAAGCTGGACGGCATGGCGCACGCCGCGATGCTGCGCTCGCCGCACGCGCACGCCGACATCACCAAGATTGATGCCTCGGCCGCTTCCGAGATCGAGGGTGTGCTCTGCGTCTTTACCGGTGCCGAGTGGAAGGCAGCGGGGTACGGGACGATTCCGACGAAGTCGGCGGTCCGCAAGTTCAAGGACGGCTCGGATTTGAAAGAGCCGCCGCACCACGCCATCGCCATCGACCGGGTCCGCCACGTCGGTGAAATCGTCGCCGTGGTCGTCGCCGAAACCCGTGACATCGCCAAGGAAGCGTTGGACGCCATCGAGGTCTATTACGCGCCACTGCCAGCCGTCACCGGATTGAAGCAGGCGGCGGCTGAGGGCGCGCCGCAAGTTTGGGACTTGGCCCCCGGCAACGTCTGCCTCGACTTCGGTTTGGGCAACGAGGAAGCGCAAAAAAAGGCGTTTGCCGAAGCCGATCACATCGTCACCCTGGACCTCGTCAATAACCGCGTGACCGCCGTGCCGATCGAGCCCCGCGGCGCCGTCGCCGGCTACGACGCCGCGAGCGAAAACTTCACGCTTTGGAACTCGTCACAGAACATCCATGCCAACCGCGACACCATCGCCGAGGCGGCACTCAAGATCGACAAATCCAAGCTGCACCATCTGGCGCCCGATGTCGGCGGCGGTTTCGGCGCCAAGAACGGTGTCTATCCGGAACCGATCCTGATTTGCCACGCGGCCCGGCTGATCGGCCGCCCGGTCAAGTGGATCAACGACCGGGCCGAGAGTTTTCTTTCCGATACCCACGGCCGCGACCAGGTGTCGACGGTGCAACTGGCTCTCGACAAGGACGGCCAGTTCCGCGGCCTCAGAACCGAAACACTTGGCAACTTGGGTGCCTACTGCGGCACCGTCGGCCCGTTCACGCCGACCGGCGGATCGTCCCGGACCCAGGGCGGACCCTATAAATTCGACGCCATCTACTATACAGCGAAGGCGATTTTCACCAACACGGCGCCGCTCGATCCCTACCGAGGCGCCGGTCGTCCCGAGGCGTCCTATCAGATCGATCGGATCATCGATTATGCCGCCGACGTGCTTGGCTTCGACGCCGATGAGCTGCGGCGGAAGAACTTGGTGCCGAAGGCCATGCTGCCGATGAAGACGCCGATGGGGCTCGACGTCGACTGCGGCGACTTCCCGGAAGTCTATAAGCGCACCATGGCCATGACCGACCGCGCCGGCTACGCCAAGCGCAAGGCCGACAGCGAGGCCCGCGGCATGAAGCGCGGCTTCGGCGTCTGCGCTTATCTGGAATGCACCGGCGGCGGCCCGAAGGAACACGCCGTGGTCAATTTTAGAGACGACGGCAAAGTCGGGCTGGCCGTCGGCAGTCATTCGACCGGGATGGGGCACGAAACCGCGTTCTCGCAATTGCTGGCCGGACATTTATGGCTGGCCATTGATGACGTTGTATTCACGCAGGGCGACACCGATGCGACACCGTTGGGCGGCGGGCACGGCGGATCGCGCGGCATGGAAGTTGGCGGCAGCGCGGTTCTACAAACCTCGCGCGCCGTCGTCGCCAAAGGCAAGGAAATCGCGGCGCATCTGTTCGAGACCACGTCCGACAAAATCGAGTTCGAGGACGGCAGTTTCTTCGAACCCGGCACCAATCACACCATGACGATCCGCGACGTCATCGACGCGTCGAACGATCCCGATAAGCTGCCGGATGGCGTGCAACCAGGCTGTCTCAATATCGGCACCACATTCGAGCGCGGCATTATTTCGATCCCGAACGGCAGCCACGCCGCCGAGGTCGAGGTCGATCCCGAGACCGGCGTCGTCAAGGCAACGCATTATTGGGTTGTCGACGATTTCGGCACTATCATCAATCCGCTGTTAGCCGACGGCCAAGTCATGGGCGGTGTCGCGCAGGGGATCGGACAGGCGCTGTTGGAGGAAATCGTCTACGACGAAACCGGGCAGCTATTGACCGGCTCGTTGATGGATTACGCCATGCCCCGCGCCGACGATATTCCACCGATGCACGTCGGCTATTTCGAGGACGCGCCGACGGCGAAGAACCTCTTGGGCGTCAAGGGTGCCGGCGAGGCCGGTTGCGTCGGTGCCCCGCCGGCGATCGTCAATGCGGTCTGCGACGCGCTCAAGGGCTATGGCGTCAAGCATATCGACATGCCGCTGACGCCGGAGAAGGTCTGGCGTGCGATTCGGGCAGCGCAGGCCTAATATCCACGCATGAGCGGCCGCTTCGCCGAAAATGTCATCCCCGATTTGGTCCGCTGGCGGGCCGAGGGTAGGAAAACCGCGCTGTTGACGCTCTATGACGTCGAGCCGACCGGGCCCCGCCCGGCCGGCAGCCAGATGGCGGTCGCCGGCACCGGCGCTTTCGTCGGGTTTCTGTCCGGCGGCTGCGTCGAGGGCGCGCTGGTCGAGGAAGCGCAGGCCGCCATGGCCGAAGGCAAGAACCGGCAAATCCGCTATGGCGTCAACTCGCCCTATTTCGATATCGCGCTTCCCTGCGGCAGCGCCATCGACGTCCATATTGATGTCGGCCTTGCCGATGCGCATGCCCAGGCCATTTTGACGGCGCAGTCGAACCGGACGCCAGTTCGCCTCGTCAGCGACATGACGACCGGCGGCAATGATATCCACACCGCCGAGGATTCCCGGGCGCGCCCGCAGTTGCTGTTAGATGGCGGCAGCTTCGACCGCCTTTATCGCCCGGCGCCTAAATTGGTCGTCGCCGGCAAGGGGCCTGTCGTCATCGCCGCCGCCGAAATCGCTTCGGCGGCCGGGCTCGAGGTTCTCGCCGTCACCACCGAGGATGATACCGCCGCTGCCGCGAAATCTTTCGGCGCCCGGACCCGAAAAGTGCTTGATCCGGCGGAACTGGATGCCTGGACCGCGGTGGCGACGTTGTTTCACGAGCACGATCTCGAAAACCCGGTGCTCGCCGCGGCAATGGAATCGGACGCCTTCTACATCGGCGCGCTCGGTAGCCGGAAGACCCAATCGGAACGGCTGGCCCGGCTCGCTGACGAAGGCTGGACGGACAATCAGTGCGGCCGAATCCACGGT
>JAQBZY010000122.1 GCA_027620395.1 Pseudomonadota bacterium | reverse complement strand
CCGTGATAGACGGCGTAAAATCCAGCAACATTGGCGAGCAAGACCTGCGCCGTGCAGATATTGCTGGTCGCCTTTTCCCGGCGGATGTGCTGTTCGCGGGTTTGCAGCGCCATCCGCAGTGCACGCCTGCCTTGCGCGTCGGCGGAGACGCCGATGATGCGGCCCGGCACTGAGCGCTTGTAGGCGTCCCGGGTGGCCATGAAGGCGGCATGCGGCCCGCCATAGCCCATCGGGACACCGAAGCGCTGCGCCGAGCCGACCGCGATGTCGGCGCCCCAAGCTGCCGGCGGTGTCAGCATGACAAGCGCTAAAGGATCGCAGGCGGCGGTGAGCAAGCCGCCAGCCGCGTGCACGATCTCGGAAATGGCTCTGTAATCGATGATCTCGCCATCGACGTTGGGGTACTGAACGACGACACCGAACACGGTGGCGGGGTCGAGGTCCTTGACCGGATCGCCGACGACGACCTCAAGGCCCAAAGGCTCGGCCCGGGTTTTCACGACGGCGATGCTTTGCGGCAGGCAATTGGCATCGATGAAGATGCGGTTTTGTTTGCTCTTGCCGATCCGCTTCATCAGCGTCATCGCCTCGGCGACCGCCGTCGCCTCGTCCAAGAGCGACGCGTTGGCGAGATCGAAGCCGGTCAGGTCCATGATCAATTGTTGGTAATTCAGCAGCGCTTCCAGCCGGCCCTGCGAAATTTCCGCCTGGTAGGGCGTATAGGCGGTGTACCAACCGGGATTTTCGATCACGTTTCGCAATATGACAGCCGGCGTCACGGTGTCGTGGTAGCCCATGCCGATCAGCGACTTCATCACTCGGTTCTTGCCGGCCATTTCGGCCAGGGCGGCGAGCGCGTCCTGTTCCGAAAGCGGCGTCGCGTCCAACAGCTCGGCGGCGCGGATCGTGTCCGGCACCGCGGCATCGATCAATGCCGCCAGCGTCGGATGGCCAATGGCCTTCAGCATGTCCGCGACGTCAGCGTCGTTGGGGCCGATGTGACGGGTCGCGAAATCGTCCCGGCCGGTCAGATCGGAAAGCCGGCTTTCGGTCATTCTTCCAGCTCCTTCAGGAATTTTTTGTATTCGGCGGCGGTCATTGCCTCATCCAACTCGGCGGCGTCGGATAGTTTGAGCTTGAACAACCATCCGTCGCCTTCGGCGTGCTCGTTGACTGTCGTCGGCGCGTCGGCGAGTTCCTCGTTGACGGCGATGACCTCGCCGCTGCATGGCGCGTAGACCTCGCTTGCCGCCTTCACCGATTCGACGACGCAGGCTTCGTCGCCAACTTCGAGGATGGCGCCGACTTCCGGCAATTCGACGTACACCAGCTCGCCCAACTGCTCTTGTGCGTGATTGGTGATGCCGACGGTCCCGACGTCGCCGTCGATGGCGATCCATTCGTGGTCCTTGGTGTATTTGACGGTCATGATTTCATCCTCCCCTAAGTTCTCGCAACGGAACGTCGATGCGATCAAATTTTAAACCCGATGATAACGGTGCGGCTGAAACGGCAACGCGACGACGGTCGCCGGAATCTCTCTGCCGCGCACCAAAAGCCGTAGCGGCGTTCCCGGTTTGGCGAGCGCCGCCGCGACGTAGCCCATGGCAATCGGGCCCTTGACGCTGGGACCGAAGCCGCCGGACGTGACGGTGCCGGCCGGACTGCCGTCGGCAGCCAGTATTTCCGTGCCAGCGCGGGCCGGGGCGCGGCCATCCGGTAGAATGCCGACCCGCTTTCTGGTTGGCCCCTCGGCAATCTCCCGGAGAATTCTGTCGGCGCCCGGGAAGCCGCCTTCCTCGCGCCGGCGTTTCGAGATCGTCCACCTTAAATCGGCTTCGATCGGCGTTGTCGCCTCGTCCAGATCATTGCCGTAAAGGCAGAGCCCGGCTTCGAGGCGGAGCGTGTCGCGGGCGCCTAAGCCGACTGGCATCACGTCGTCTTCGGATTGCAATAGCTCGGCCAAGTCGAGCGCCGCCTCGGTCGGAACGGATATTTCGAACCCGTCCTCGCCGGCGTAGCCCGACCGCGTGATGTGGCAGGGGATGTCGTTGATACGCAGATCGGCGCCATGCATGAACAACAGATGCTGCGATGCCGGAACATAGTGGGCCATCACTTTCGACGCCGACGGACCTTGCAACGCGAGCAGCGCCCGATCCTCGATCAGCTCAAGTTCGCCTTCCGAACCCACCGCATCGGCGATCAGCGGGAAATCGATGTGCTTGCGCGATGCATTGACGACGATGAAAAGTTTGTCGCCGTGACCGGTGACGATTAGGTCGTCGACAATGCCGCCGTAGTCGTTGGTGATCGTGGTATAGCGGCCCTGGCCGGCGGCCAGGCTCTTGATGTCGCCGGGGACCAGACGCTCCAACGCGTCGGCGGCGTGCGCGCCGTGCAGCCATGCCTGCCCCATGTGCGATACGTCGAAAAGGCCAGCCTTGGCGCGGGTGTGATTGTGTTCGTCGATGATCCCGGCCGGGTATTGCACCGGCATCTCGTAACCGGCGAACGGCACCATCTTGGCGCCGTGGGTGCGATGAAAATCGGCGAGCGGAACTTTTTTGAGCGGGCCCTCGTGGGCGGCATCGGTCATCTGGTCCTCCGACGTTTGGCGGTCGCCCCGAACCGCACTCGGGCGTTAGTGCCCAGGTACGTCGGCGCGCCCCCTCTGTCTCGGAACCTGAAAGATTCACCCGTCCTAAGACGGGGTTACATCTTCGGTGGGACGGTCCTGCCGTCCGCTTTCCAGAGTCTCAATCCGCTGCGGTCCTTGTGGCCTGAGAGTTTCCGGGGCGATTGCTCCTTCGGCGCCGGCGCTTCGCTTCTTGCTTTTGCGACCGGTCTCTCCCACGGCGGCATCACGAGAAATAATTCTCAAAGACAATGATTGCACCCGGCGATAGGACGGTCAACCGCCAGCAATCAGCGAAGCGCATCTTCAATCAGTTTGCGGTTATGCGCCAGTTGATCCTTGGTCAACTCCATGCCGACATAGATCCGATAGAAACTACTTCGCCGTTCCGATGTGATCGGAATCTCGATTTTGACCAACGGTGCCTTGGCGATCAGGCGGGTCTTGTTGCCGGCGAACGACACGTTGAACTTGAAGGCTTCGCGATAGAGGATATTTCGGTTTTGGTCGGTTATGGAAATGAAATAGGGTAGCGTCGTTTTTTGGTCGCGGTCGGCGGCGCCGCGCTCGACGCCGAATATCGGCGCGATTTCAAGATCCATGCTACCGGCATTGGTATTGGTTTTGACGTTCGATATGCAGCCCAGATCGATGTTGCCGATCTGGGCCTTGTCTTCGATGTCGACGATGTCACGGCCCGGGCCGTCGCGAAACTGAATGCGACCCGCCGCTTCCTCGATGATGAAGTATTCCGGACACTTGAGGACGATCGGCGTATCGAGGATCGAAAATTTGCCGCAAGCGCCAATCAGCAATAGCGACGTCAGCGAAATCATTGCTCGGCCCAGCATCGGCTTGCTCAAAGTCCGTTAGGGGCGCCGTCGCAGAACGGCTGCCGCTTCGAGTGGCCACAAACGCACCAGGCGTATTTCTTGCCAGCAACGACCTCGACGGGGTAGGGCGCCTTTTGGGCGATCACGGGGTCGGTCATGCTCAGCTCCGATTGGCCTAGGATAGGATGGCCGGACTCTAGTGGACAGGCGAGCGAGCGACAAGCAGCGTCGGCTCGTCCATTCTAATTCGGTTCGCTGCTCCGCCCGCGCCCGGGATCGACCAATCGGATCAATGTCGCCGCCAGCTTGGCCATGGTGCGGGCCCGGCTCCAACTGTTGTCGATGTCGGCGGCGAACGACAAGCCGCGGCTGAACGACCGCCACGCGGCATCGTTTTCGCCGTCGAGCGCATGCCCCTCGGCCAACTCGGCAAACATCCAGACCCGGCTCAAGGCGCCGATGATTTCATCGGTCGCCAGCTCGGCCAGTTCCTCGGTGGATCTCCAGCCGCTGTCTTCGCGAACCCGTTGGCTGGACGCGATCAGCCACAATGTGTGCGCCTTCAATCGCCGGTCCTCGATCCGCATCACGGCGTCGATGGCGCGCTTGTATGATCGCGCTCGGGCTTCGTCTGAAATGGCATGCGGCCCCGTGGCGGCGGCGATCCGGACCATGGCCAGGGCGATCCGGCTGATCGCGTAGCTCCGGGCGTACGGCCGGTCGATCCGGTCGATCGCCGCCAGCGCGATCTCGATGGTGGCGTCGGCGTCGGCGTTACGGCCGGCATCGGCGTGCGCGACGGCGATGCGGCCGAGGGCGACGGCGCGGTAACGGACATTTTCGATGGTTTCGGCTGTGGCCAGCGCGGCGGCGGCATCGCCGGCACGGGCGTGCGCCTCGGCAGCCGACATCAAGACTGGAATTCTGTCGGACGGCTGCGAGACGGCGTTCAGCATGTCCAGCGCGCGTTTGATTTCTTCGATACTGGCCAGCGCCGAGGCGACGTGGCGCAGCCCAGCACTCATGTTGACGTCCTGAGGCAAATCGCGGGCCGCCAATTCGGCCCTAGTCAGTTCCTCCTCGGCGGTTTTTCTTTCGCCGGCGCGGGCATAGATCACCGCGGCACGGGCCCGAAAGGCAATCCGCTTCAACTGGTCGGTGATCTTCCCCATGCCGGAAAGGAGCCGCCCGACGGTGATCTTGGCATCGGCGCCGTCACCGCGGCGGATTTGGATCTCGGCAATGGCGGCGAGCGCTTCCGACTTCTTTTCGGGGTCGGGGATGATCTCGGCCGCTTCCAATGCCGACGCCGCCTGGCCGCCGGCCGCCTGCGCCTCGGCAATATCCCTGAGCGCGACGATGATCAACCGCGGGTCGCGGATTTTCGCCGCCGTCTGCATCGCCGCCTCACCCAAGCCGGCTCGGGCTTGGGCAATCAGGATTTCGCCGAGCGCCCAATCGCGCATTTCCGCGCGGCCGATCGCCTTGGCGCTTTCGACGGCTTCCTTGAGCAGGCAAAGCGCGGTCGGTTTGTCGAAGCATTGCGACGCATCGCGGGTCGGATCGGCGACATCGACGCCGCTGGGCTTGATTAGATCGCGGGTCGCTGGATGGTTGAGAAGCTTGTTGCGAGCGTCCTTGATGCTTTCGGCGCGGGCGACGTCGAGCTGATGCAAAAGCCGTCTGACGCCGATGGCATAGTCCAGTTGATCGGCCAATTCGCGACTGACTCGTCCGGTCGGCTCGATCCCGTTGGCGCGCTGATAGATGCGAATCGCGGCCTCGGTTTGGCGGTTCATCCGCCCGTCCTCGGGGCCGAGATAAAAGCCGAGTTTGGTGAGCGATTGCTGGATGCTCAGTAACGAGGCGCTGAACCGAGCCGATTTGACGGCGCCATCGTCGCCTTCGGCCGGGAACGCCGCTGCCGCCGGGCCGGTGTGACCGAGGACGATCACGACGATGGCAGCAAAGATGGCTGCGCCGAAGCGGCGGCGGAATGCGGTCAAATATCCTGCGTTCATTTCGGTTCTTATGGGTTTCAGCGGCGCACCTTGAAAGCCCGGCGGCCCGGGCCCGGAATCATAGCCGACATTGTCCGATTCCGCACGTCCGGTGCTCGACGTGCGCATGGTCGGCGGATGGACGGCGGCGGCATTTCCGCTTACAAGGCGCGGATGGCGGTTTACACCGAGATCGACGACGCCGAATTGCAACGCTTCAT
>JAQBZY010000121.1 GCA_027620395.1 Pseudomonadota bacterium | reverse complement strand
GATCGATGAACGAAAAATCGGAATCGTAATAGATGGCACTTTCGCCGGTTTCGGCGCGGATCAGGAATTCGTGGCTCATGTCGCCGCCGATCGGGCCGCTATCGGCGCGCATCGGGATTGCTTCCAGCCCTAAACGCCGGAAAGTCCGCAAGTAAGATATGAAGAATTTATTGTAAGATATTCTAGCACCTTCTTTATCCAGATCGAACGAATAGGCATCCTTCATCATGAATTCGCGCCCGCGCATGATTCCGAAGCGCGGCCGGACTTCGTCGCGGAACTTCCACTGAATGTGGTAGAGCATCCGGGGTAGGTCACGATAACTGCGTGCCGCCTCACGGAATATCTCGGTGATCTGTTCCTCGTTGGTGGGTCCATACAGCATGTCGCGGTCGTGCCGGTCGCGGATTCGCAGCATTTCCGGCCCGTAAGCGTCGTAGCGCCCGCTTTCGCGCCACAGATCGGCCGGCTGAATGGTCGGCATCAGCATCTGCTGGCAGCCCATGGCGTCCTGTTCCTCGCGGACGATGCGGTCGATGTTCTCCAACACCTTGAAGCCCAAAGGCAGCCAGGAATAGATGCCGGCGCTGGATTGCCGGATCATGCCGGCCCTGAGCATCAAACGGTGCGAGACGATATGCGCCTCGGCGGGGTTTTCCTTGAGGGTCGGGAGAAAATATTTGGAAAGCCGCATGGGGTCCTCGTGACAGCGGATAGGCGCCGGTTTCGGCGGTGCCGGACTGTAGGCGATGGGGCCCGGGGCATCAACACCGGGCATGGCAGTGGATGATGCCTCAGTTTGCCCTCCTCCTTCGAGACGCGGCTGCGCCGCTCCTCAGGATGAGGAAACTGGGGACGCGGCGGCGCCGCTCCTCAGGATGAGGAAATGCCTAACAAGCAACCTCATCGTGAGGAGGCGCGAAGCGCCGTCTCGAAGGATGCATCAGTATTTTGAACGCATCTGCTACTTTTCCTTTGCCGTGAATTTCCGCTTCGGCGAAACTGGGTGCAGGCGATAATTCGGGGGAAACGCCATGCTCGACGGTTATTTCAAGCTCAGCGAGAACGGCACCACGGTTCGGACGGAAGTTGTGGCCGGGCTGACGACCTTCCTGACGTTGGCCTACATCATCTTCGTCAATCCGGCGATCCTGTCAGGCGCCGGCATGGACAAAGGGGCGGTATTTGTCGCCACCTGCCTAGCTGCCGCGGTCGGCACCTTGATCATGGGGCTATACGCCAATTATCCAATCGCATTGGCGCCCGGCATGGGTCTCAACGCCTACTTCGCCTATAGCGTCGTCGGCGGCATGGGATATTCCTGGCAGGTTGCGCTCGGCGCGGTCTTCATTTCCGGCATCCTGTTTCTAATCCTGAGCCTGCTGCCGATCCGGGAATGGATCATCAATGCCATCCCACGAACCCTGAAGGTGGCGATTTCCGCCGGTATCGGCTTATTTCTGGCGATCATTGCGTTCAAGAACGCAGGCTGGGTCGTCGGCCATCCGGCGACATTGGTGACGCTCGGCGATATTACCCGGCCGGAGCCACTTTTGGCGGCCGCCGGTTTCATGATGATCGTCGCCTTGGATGCCCGGCGAATTCCTGGCGCGATCATCATGTCGATCCTTAGCGTAACGGTCATTGGCATCGTTTTCGGCATCAGTGGCTCGAGCGGCATCTTCTCGATGCCGCCATCGCTGGCGCCGACGCTGCTGGCCATGGATATCGCCGGCGCGTTCAACGTCGGTCTGGTGGTCATCGTTTTTTCGTTTTTGTTCGTCGATCTGTTCGATACCGCTGGCACGCTGGTCGGTCTCGCGCACCGGGCCAATTTGTTGGATGCGGACGGCCGCTTACCGCGCCTCAAGCAGGCGTTGTTGGCCGACTCGACGGCGACCATCGTCGGCGCCGCATTGGGCACGTCTACGACTACCAGCTATATCGAAAGTGCCGCCGGGATCAATGCCGGCGGCCGAACCGGGCTGACCGCAGTCACGGTGGCGGTGCTGTTCCTGCTGTGCCTGTTCATTTCGCCCTTGGCCGGCACGGTGCCGGCCTATGCCACCGCGCCGGCACTGCTGTACGTCGCCTGCGTCATGGCCCGTGGCCTCGCGGAACTGGATTGGGACGACGTCACGGAATCGGCGCCGGCGGTCCTGACGGCGGTCTCGATGCCGCTGACATTCTCGATCGCCACCGGCATTGGCGTCGGCTTCGTTTCCTATGTGGCGATCAAGGCCTTGGCCGGCCGGAGCAACGAGGTCGGCATTGCCGTGGCCTTGGTCAGTGCATGTTTCGTGCTGAAATTCGCCTTAGTTTAGTAATTAAATTACGTGATTCCGGTTCTTTTTAGCTGGCTTGGGAACGCCGTCCCATTATAGTCGCACACGCTTTCGGAAGTGGCGCAACGACGCCACGGATGGCCCGGGTGCGGGAGGGAACGAAAAAGGCAGGATCGATAAGATACTGCCTTTTTCGATTCCGGGGTGTGGTTTGGGATTTGCGGCGAGTGGATATCTTCAGCCGACGTCGTAGAACCCCTTGCCGGCCTGCATCCAAGGCGGCGGCAACTTGGCCAAGCGCTTGTAGACCGGACAAGTCGGCCGGTGCGTACCCGGCAGATAGCCGATGCTCATCAAAAATTCGCCGGTGATCTCGCCGCCGGTGAACTTGAAGGTTTTCTTGAACAGCTTAACCCACTCGGCCTTGCTCAACGGATGCTGCGCTTCGATCCAGGCGGCGAACCCGCCGTCGTTTTTCCGCATCGCCCGGATCCGCTTGGCGTTCTCGATGATGGCCTCGAGCTTCAAGCTGTTGCGGATGATGCCGGGGTCGGCGAGCAGGCGCGTGACGTCACGTTCTCCGAACCCAGCGACCCGGTCGACCTCGAAGCCCTTGAAGGCGGCGTTCATGGACGGACGCTTTTGCAGAACGATCAGCCAGGACAATCCGGCCTGGAAGATTTCCAGCGCCAGGCGTTCCATCAGAACGGTTTCGTCCTTGGTCGGGAAGCCGTATTCGCGGTCGTGATAAGGGCCGTGCACCGGATGCCCTGGGGCCGTGCCGCAATAGCCGCTCACAGCCGGTCGTCCACGGTATCGTGCACGTTGCCGCCGTCCCGCATCAAAAGCCTGGCCCGGGTTGCGTCGGCACTGGCGTATAAGTTCGCAGCAACAATGCCAGCGCCGTCGATTTTGACCGGCACCACGATGCGGACCAAATCGGAACCCTCATAGGCATCCAGACTCACCCAGGCGGCGGCAAGCTCAGGCGATTCCAGAACCTGGACTTCGATCTTCTCGCCGGCCGGATCCCAGGCCAGGCCGGGGCAGCCGGACTCGGTGCAAGCGCCCAGTTGGTAACCGCGGACAATGCCGCCCGACCACATGCCGCCGTAGGGCGCAAGCATGTGCGCCGAGGTGCCGCCCGGGCGCAACGTGCCATAGACGGCCAGCCGATGTTCGGAACCGAACGCCGAGGCTGACTCGCCGGCGCTCATACCGAGACGGGCCCGGTTGGCGGTTACGTAGCGTTCGATATCGATGATGTCGTTGGCCATGGCGCTTATCTGGTTATTCCCGGAACGATATCCAGCCGGCCTCGAAGATCAAATAGAGAATGCCGTAGATGACACCGGTGATCACCGACGTCACGATGATCTTGATCAGCATCCGTGGCTTGACCGGCGCGCCCGGTTCTTGCCCCTTCTCCAACTCGTGCAGTTCCGGCCGGCGGACGCCGAACGGCAGCACCATGAAAATGACCAGCCACCAAAGGACGGCGTAAATCGCGGGGCCGGTGATCCAACTGTCCATCTCAGGCTTGCTCGATCTCGACCAGGGTGCCGCAAAAATCTTTCGGATGCAGGAACAATACGGGCTTTCCGTGCGCGCCGATTTTCGGTTCGCCGTTGCCGAGAACTCTGGCACCTTCGGCTTTCAGCCGGTCGCGGGCGGCCAGGATGTCGTCGACCTCGTAGCACACATGATGCATGCCGCCGGACGGGTTCTTATTAAGGAACGCCTGGATCGGAGAGTTGTCGCCCAACGGATGCAGCAGCTCGATCTTGGTATTCGACAATTCGACGAACACGACGGTGACACCGTGATCGGGTTCGGCCTGCGGTGCCGAGACTTGGGCGCCGAGTGCATTGCGGTAGACGGCGGCGGCTGCATCCAAGTCCGGAACCGCGATGGCGACGTGATTGAGGCGTCCGATCATTTTCGTTTTCCTTGGGTTTTCCCGATCCTAGTCAAATGGACTTCCGTGATCGGCTTTTTGTCAAGCAGACGTCGGTAGGTGCGCCTAACCGCCAGGCGAAGCGCCTCGGTCAGAACCAAATCCTCGCCGCCCTTGTATTTCGGCGCCCGAGCCAACACCTCCTCGACGGCGTCGCAGACGGCATTGTAGATATCGTCGTCCTCGTCCGGCTCGACAAGGCCGGTCATGGACAGCCGGGGGTCATCGAGAAGTTCATTTTCGGCGTCGACGACGACGCTGACGACGGCGGTACCGTGCCACAGGCCCTGGATTCGGCTCCGCATGGCGTCGCCCGACATCGGCAGCATTCGGTTGCCGTCCTTGAACAGCCGGCCGGACGGCACATTGTCGACAATTCCGGGCGCGCCCGGCGCCAACCGTATCAAGGATCCGTTTTGGCAGACGATTGTTTCGGGGACCTGACATTCCCGGGCCAGCGCCGCGTGTGCCACCAGATGCCGGTGCTCGCCATGCACTGGAATGGCGATCCTGGGCCGGACGTGTTGATACATTTCGACCAGTTCATCTCGGTGTGGATGCCCGGAGACGTGGATGTCGGCGCTGCCCTCGACGATGCGGATGCCTTGCCGCACCAAGCCGTTCTTCATGGCGGCGATGCCGACTTCGTTCCCGGGGATGACTCGGGCCGAAAAAATCACCGTGTCGCCGGATGTCATTCTGATCCTCGGGTGGTCACCCTTGGCGATTTTGGCCAACGCCGCCCGGGGTTCGCCCTGTGAGCCAGTGCAGATGATCAGGATTTTATCGTCCGGGATCAGGCTGACATCGTCCTCCTGCAAAAACGCCGGCACATCGGCGAGATAACCGCATTCCCGGGCCGCTTGCGTGACTCGCCACAAGGAACGCCCAGCGAGCGCTACATCTCGGCCGCAAAGGGCGGCGGCCTTGGCGATGGTTTGCAGTCTGGCGACGTTGGTGGCGAAGCAGGCAACGGCGACCCTGCCGCCGCATTTCGAGATGGCGTCCCTGAGATTGTTGGCCAGTTCAGCTTCCGAGCCGGAATGGCCTGACTGGAAGACGTTGGTCGAATCGCAAATGATGGCCAGCACACCATCGTCGCCGAGCCGCTTCAGCGCCGCCTCGTCGGAAACCGTCCCGATCACCGGGGCAGGATCAAACTTCCAATCGCCGGTGTGCAATACGGTTCCGAGCGGCGTTTTAATGGCGATGCCGTTCGGTTCCGGGATCGAATGCGTCAACGTGATCAGGTCGAGTTCGAACGGCCCGACCGTGAAGGCGCCGTCGAGCGGTATCTCGTGCAACGGCACCTTGGAGGCGAATTCGGTCTCGGCCAGTTTCTTTTTCAGAATGTTCATAGTGAAGGGAGTGGCATAGATCGGGCAGCCGAGCCTTTGCCACAGATACGGCACAGCGCCCAAATGATCCTCGTGCGCATGCGTCAGCACTAGCCCGTGCAGGCGGTGGCGGCGC
>JAQBZY010000120.1 GCA_027620395.1 Pseudomonadota bacterium | reverse complement strand
GCGCCGGCCCGGCCGGGCTCGAAGCGGCCAGGGTCTTGGCGGCGCGCGGGCATCACGTGACGGTCTTCGAAGCTGCCAGCCAGGCCGGCGGACAGGTCCGCTTGGCGGCCAGGATCAAGCGCCGGGCCGAACTGATCGGGATCGTCGATTGGCGGATCGCCATGTGCGAGAAAACCGACGTCGAGTTACGCTTCAATACGCTGGCCAGTGCTGAACATGTCACCGGTCTGGCGCCGAACATCGTCGTCATTGCGACCGGCGGATTGCCGAATACGGATATCGTGCCGGGCGCCAGGTTCGCCGTATCCGGTTGGGATATCCTGGCCGGTGATGTGAAGCCAGCGGCCAGGGTGCTGCTATTCGACGATAACGCCCAGCATCCGGGCTTGGCTGCCGCCGAGGCCATCGCGCTTGCCGGGGCCGAGTTGGAAATCGTGACGCCGGAGCGGTTTTTCGCTGCCGATATCGGCGGCCTCAATCATGTCGCCTATGCCGAATGCTTCGACAGGCACGGCGTCAGGATCACCATCAACAAGCGCCTTACCGGCATCGAGAAGGATGGCAATGGTTTGCAGGCGCTGATCGGGTCCGACTATTCGGATCGTGTCGAGATCCGCGCCGTCGATCAAGTGGTGGTCGAGCATGGCACTTTGCCCTTGGACGATCTGTATTTCGAATTGAAACCCTTGAGCAGCAATTTAGGCGCCGTCGAACACACCGCATTGATTGCTGGACAGCCGCAGTCGATTGCGAGCAATCCTGATGGCGCCTTTCAGTTGTTCCGCATCGGCGACGCGGTTTCGAGCCGAAATATTCACGCCGCCATTTATGATGCGCTCAGGCTGTGCATGGCGGTATAGAAAAGCTCTCATCCGTCGAGACGCGGCGTTGCCGCTCATCAGGATGAGGAAGTTAGGGAAACTCTCACCCTTCGAGACGCGGCGTCGCCGCTCCTCAGGATGAGGAAGTTACGGAAACTCTCATCCTGATGAGGGCCGTAGGTCCGTCTCGAAGGATGAGGTGGGCAGTATATCCGAAATGAAAGCTGAGATATGCAAGAGATATTGACAATACTCGATCTGATCGGCGTCGCCGTCTTCGCTGCCTCGGGCGCTTTGGTCGCCAGCCGAAAGCAGATGGATCTGGTCGGCTTCGGCCTGATGGCCAGCCTGACCGGCGTCGGCGGCGGCACACTCCGCGACTTGTTGCTAGGGCGCAAAGTGTTCTGGATCGCCGATCCGGTCGCGATATGGATTTGTCTCGCTGTCGCGCTTCTGATCTTTTTCACGGGCATATATTTCAACGCCGTTACACCGTGTTGCTATGGGCCGATGCCGCCGGCACTGCGCTCTATGGCGTCATCGGCGCCGAGTTGGCGCGCCAATCCGGCGCCGGGCCATTGGTCGCCGTCGTCATGGGCATGATGACCGCGACCTTCGGCGGCTTGATCAGGGATGTGATCTGCGCCGAGACGCCGCTGATCTTGAAAAAAGAAATCTACGCGACGCCAGCGGCGTTGGCGGCGGCCGCGCATGTTGGGCTTGGCGCGGCCGGCCTGCCGTTCGAAGTTTCCGCAACGGCGGGCATCGCCGCCGGGTTCGCTCTCCGTGCCGGGGGGATTGTCAAAGGCTGGTCGCTGCCGACTTACAAATCCAGGCCGGGGCGAGAATATTGACCATACCGTCATTCCGGGCGGCACGACGCGTCGGCCCCCTCACCCAACCTCCCCCCCATTTCATGGGGGAGAGGGGGATATTTTCCTCTCCCCAGCATGCGGGGGAGAGGCTAGGTGAGGGGGATTATTTCGAACACGCATACGGCCAGATCAATTTCGTATTGGCCGGTACCGTGCCGCCACCTTCGACCAGCACGGGGATCGGCACATCCTTCTCGGCATCCGGTAGCGCCTTCATCGTCTTTGAATCGAACGGCGGTTTCAGCCGGTAAAGCGCGTTCGGATCCATCCACCAGCCGTCGTTCGGGATGACGACATAGCGGTCCATGGCGAAATCCGGCTTGTCGCTGTACCAGACCGCGAAATGGATGGCCGGCCGGCGTTCCTTGCCCGGCTTCTTGCCCGGCCTCTGGTAGCCGGAATTGCCGGTGGGTCCGAGCGGTTGACCCATCTTGACGCGCTCGCCGACCTTGAGCGCCGGCAATTCATCGAAATGCGCGTACTGAGTATAGATCCAAAGCGGAATGCCGGTATTTTCGGGACTATGCCGGATGGTGATTTCCTTGCCGCGGTAGCTTTTGGGGGCGTCTGATATCGCGACCACCATCCCGTCGGCGGCGGCCAGCATAGGGACGCCAAAGCGCGCCGGCATGTCGATGCCGCCGTGATAGTTTTCACGGTCGCGCTTGGCGCTATAGGAAATGGCGTATCCCTCGTCGATGCCGAAGCAGCTTGCCCCGTCTGGAAACTTCGGGCGCAGGCCGGTTTCGAACAATCCCCGTGCAATCGCCAGTTTAATGTCGCATTTCCGGCTGCGGCCGATGCCGCAGACGACATCGGGGTCGATCTTGTCGAGCGGGATGCTGCTGGCGAGCGCCGTGCCGGTTTCGCCAACCGTTTCGTCGACCGCGTCCTTGCTGGCTTCTCTGCGTTTGCCACCACCGGATTTCTCGGATTTATCGCCGAAGACTTCTTCCGCTTCTTCGCGGGTGATGAAGCCGTCGCCATCTTTATCGAAGGATTCGAACGGGCGGCGGCCCTCGTACTCTTCCTTGGAAACTCGCCCCGGCATCCCAACGCTCCATGAATCGGTCTGGCGACATCTGCGCCGATGTTTCAGGGGTGACGGCGAAAGTGACCGCGACGGCGGCAGCGAGAGAAAGCACGCAGCGTGTGTTGGGCATGAGGACATTCCTCGACTGTAAGGACACTGAGAAGGATTCTATAAACTGAAACGACGGCGGCGGCGTAGTCTAATCTTATCAGATAAGTTCTTCGCTGCGATCATCGGTTTCGCCGTAGCGATGCAGCGCCGGCGGCTTGGTGCCTTCATATAGCTTGTCGATGTTGCCCTTGATCTTGGCATTTTCCCGCTCGAACAAGGAATTGCCGGCGAGATCGGAATCGGCAATGAACGGTCCGAAGTTCTCGACCTCGATCATCCACATCGCCTGGGCGATGCCAAGTTCGTCGTACCACCGCACATCTCGGACCTTCTTGATGCCGCGGCCCAAAAGCGCGCCGGTACCGTAGCCGACGGTGGTCAGATAAATGGCGCCGACCGGAACGAAATATTTTTTGTAATCGTCGAACGTCATGCCGCCCTTGCCGATGATGATCCGCGCACCCGACACCTCGAACCAGCGCGCCAACCACTTCGAAAACCGGAACGACGCGGTGCCGGTCATGGCGCCGACCCTGTAGCTGCCGTCGGCATCCCTGACGGCAGCCGGCGAGCAGTGGAAATTGGCATTCGAGATTGATGCGAAATCGTCGGGTAATTTCCAGCCATCCTCGATGACGCGCTGATAGACACCTTCGCGGGCGGTGTAAACGACGCCGTTGAGGTACACCACGTTGCCGATCTCGATCGCCTTGAGATCGTCCAAAGTGACCGGAACGTTCAGATTGATTTTCTTGAGGGTTCCGCTGTCGGTTCCCATGTCACTGTCTCCCGCCGCATGTAAGGGGTGAACCACGCCGGATCGGTCCGGTATTGCACGCGGCCGTCGCCATGAATGCGGGCAACGGCCCGCCTAGAGGACAGGCAGAACGCATGCACGCTCATCGGCATGCCGCCGGTGTGGCAGTATCCGACTTCGATATGGCAGTCGATCACCATCGACTTGCCGACAAAACCCATGGCGCCCATGCCGATGGAATTGCCGAGATCCTTGAGTTCAATTTCCAAGGCCGCGATCTTCGGGTCCGGATTGCGGTCGTCGACGGTTCTGAGGCACGCGGCTTGCTTGCCAAGCACCATGCTAATGTCCTTGGAGCCGCCGAGCCCGACGCCGATGATCGCCGGTTGGCAGGCGAGGCCGCGCTTGCCGAAGGCAATCAGGCTATCCAAATAAAATCGCTTGATGCCGGCGATACCGTCGCCTGGAAACAGCATCCGGTAATCGGTGCCGAATAACCCGCCCTTGTGAACGGTGGTCAAATCGATCCACTCGCCGTCAGGTTCGAACGAATATTCAATCTCCGGCGCGCCGATGCCGCAATTGTTGTTGTGATCGGTGCGCCACAGCGGATGCACTCGATTAGGGCGCAACGGCACGCCGTTGGTCGATTCCGCCGTCGCACCTCGGAGCGAAGCTTCGAGGGCAATCGGGCCGCCATCGATCCGAGCCTCGTTGGCCATCTTCACGTACCAGCGCGGGACCCCGGTATCGGCGCACATGGCGCGGCGGTCTTCCTTGGCGGCTTCGTAGTTTTCCAGCATCGCATGCAGCACGAAGGACGACAGATCGCCGTCCTCGGCGGCAGCGGCTTTCTTGAGGCCGCTTAGATAGTCGTCGGGAATCTCGATCGCCGCCTTCTCCATGAGTTTGAGCGCGGTTTCCTTGATGGTTCCTTGGGAAATCATCGGGCGTTACCTCGACTGCCGGCCGGAGACGTCGCGGCCTTGGTTGATAACAGCGTAGTATGAATGATAAGAAAAAAGTAACGATAATTTCTTGAGAATAAATCAAGAAATCCTCACCGTCGCGGCGCCGCTGCGGTGCCACGGATCATCAACTGTGTCGGCAATTCGACCCGCATCGCCGATGGACGGCCGGCGATCCGATCCAGTATATACTCGGCGGCGAAGGTTCCCATCTGCCGGCTCGGGACATGCACCGTGGTCAGTCCGGGCGGCAGATGTTCGCAGAATGGCAAATCGTCGAAGCCGGTGATCGAGATATCTTCAGGCACTTGCACGCCCATCCCGCCGGCTTCGATCATGGCGGCCAACGCGAGCACATCGTTGCCGCAGACGATGGCGGTCGGGCGGTTCTGGGGCGGGCGACCCAGCAGCCGAATGAAGCCGTCACGCCCGGCCGCGAGTTCATACGGCCGCTCGACCAGGTCGATGGGCGCGAGATCGAGGCCGGCCCGGTTGAGGGCTTGGCGGACGCCGGCGACGCGGTCCCTGGCGCGGTCGTTGCCGGCTTGAATGCCGGCGATCATGCCGATCCGAATGTGGCCGAGCCCGATCAGGTATTCAGTGATTCGGCTGGCCGCCGTCACATTGTCGAAACCAACGCAGGGATGCCGCGATGCTTCGTCGTGGGTCCAGGTGTTGACGAATGGACAACCCTGTTGTTCGAGTAGGTCGAACACCTTTTCGTCGTGATCGCTGCCGACCAGAATGATACCGTCGACGCCGTGCTCCAACAGATTACGAACCTGCCGGAATTCGTGCGTCCGGTCGTAATTGGTGACCGCCAGTAGTAACGTCAGTCCTTCGGCATCAAGCCGGCTTTCAATGGCGTTGACGCCGGTCGCGAATATCGCGCTTTCAAGGGTCGGAATGACCGCACCGACGGTATAGGCGCGCGATGACGCCAGTGCCCTTGCCGCGCCATGCCTGACATAACCGAGTTTGACGACTTCGGCTTCGACCCGAACGCGGAGTTTTTCGCTAACGCTCGCGGGCTGATTGAGCACCCTGGAGACCGTCGCCGTCGAGACGCCGGCGGCAGCGGCGATATCTTGAAGAGTCGGATTTTCCGACTGTCTGCTCACCACTCAATATACCTCCGCGAAGCCGGGGCCGGGA
>JAQBZY010000119.1 GCA_027620395.1 Pseudomonadota bacterium | reverse complement strand
TGGGTCAACGACAAGGCGCTCCGGGCGGCATAAGCCAACCGTCATTCCCGCGAAAGCGGGGATCCTGGCCGGCCGCCCTGAAACCTAAGTTCCCGCGGTCGTGGGAATGACGGGTATGGACATTTAAGTTAAGAATAATTATCATCGCCGAGAGGTGAGATTCGAATCATGTACGCTGATAACACCCTGACCCCGAAGGAAGCGACTAGGCTTTGCGCGCTCGGCATGCTGAGCGCCGAGGCGATGCCGTATGCCGATCTCGCTAACGGTGTCCGCCACTTCATCAGCCACGTCATGGGGCCGTCTCTGGATGTTTTGGGCACGTCGATCGAGCTTCTTAAATACGAAGGCCTGGTCCACCCTGTCGCCGGCGATAGCAATGGAGATCGCCTCGAGATCACCGCCAAGGGCCGGGCCGAGTTGATCGAACTCCTCGGTGCCAACATTCGCGCGTCCGAAAACGACCTCAATAAATTAATCGTGGCACTTAAGTTCCGCTTCCTCGATCTTCTCGACGGACCCGGCCGCGCCCACCAAATCGAAATGCTGGCGCATGCGGTCGATAGCGAGATGGCGCGATTGGAAGCGCTCCGCGATCATCATGGCACGGATGGCGGACACTTGATCGAATGGCTGGACCGGGAAATCGAGAGTCTGGCCCGCCGCCGAGACTGGCTGGAAGCGAAGCTGAGCCGGATCTGACTACCGCCGGGTCATTAGGCGACAGCCACCGACTTTTCCTTACGATCTAGAAATCTGAGAATTTTCAGCCACGTGTTGATCGGGGCCATGTAGTTGAGCGCGAATTCGTCGCCGCCAGCCCGCACTACGTGCCCATGCACCAGCATCCTGGCATTCCGTCCGAACAGCGAGATATTCAGCGTCACCTCGATCTCAGACTGCGTCGGCGGCACGGCACCGGCGATGGCGAGGCGGAGACCGCGCTCGGAAACATCGATCACGTTACAGGCGCGGTTCTGAAATTCTGCGCGGATGCTCTTTAGATCGTAACGGACATCCCGCCGCCCGTTGTCAACGAAGGTTTCCGGACCACTCAATTCGCCTAACTCCCTCATGCGGCGAGAAGCGCCCGATCCGTGCAGCCGACAATCATCCGGAGCTTCCGCATCGGTTCGGAATAACCGGCGACCGCGCAATGCATCGAGGCCCGGTTGTCGAGGACAACGAGTTGCTTGACCGACCACTTGTGGCGGTACTGAAAGCGGGCATCCAGTTGGTGATCGAACAACTCCGCCAGCAGCGCGTCGCTTTCCGACCGGTCCATATCGTGAATGCACATGGTGTAGCCCGGATCGGCGAAGAGAATCTTGCGGCCGGTGACCGGATGGGTCCGAACGATCGGATGAACGACGTCGGGCGTCTTCGCTCGCTGTGCTTCATTGAGCTGGGTGACGGCGTCGCCGCCGTTCCAGCCATAGCGATGGACGGCGCGCAATCCGTCGATCCGCTTCTTCATCGCGCCGGACAACGCGTCGTAGGCCATTTGCGTGCTGGCGACCATGGTGTCGCCGCCGTCAGACGGCACGTGCGTCGCATAGAGGAAAATCGCGTCCGATGGCGTCGCCGTATAGGAAAGATCCGAATGCCAAAAGGCGCCGGCCGGCTTTTTCGTCGTGCGCGACTCAACGTTGCTCATGTTCGCCGTGATGATCGACATCTCGGACGAGATCGGATGATGGTATTGATCGAGAATATGCGGCTGCAGCGGACCGAAGCCGCGGCCCAATCGGAGCAGCCATTCAGGGTCTTCGTCGAGGCCGTTAACGACCAGTGCCGAGTGCTTACCAAGGGCTGCCCGGAAATCGGCGATGTCGGCATCGGTCAGGGGACGATCCGTCGAGAGCCCGCCCACCACCGCGCCAAACGGCGCATCGTGTAAAGCTTTGACGTCGATCATCGATCTTCTCCGTCCCTCGTCTACTCCGCCGCCAACTTGCTGCCGGTGATCTGGGTGATGTCGCGGACTGCGCCCCTGGACGCCGAGGTCGCCATCAGGCCATAGGCCTTGAGCGCCTGCGAAACGACGCGGTTCCGCTTCGGTTGCCAGCCGGCGGCACCCTTGGCGTTCATGGCCTCCCTGCGGCGCTGCAATTCGGCGGCGTCGACGGCCAGATTGATCGTCCGATTCGGGATGTCGAATTCGACGATATCGCCGTTCTCGATCAAACCGATGGCGCCGCCCTCGGCTGCTTCCGGGCTGACATGGCCGACCGATAGGCCGGACGAACCGCCGGAGAACCGGCCGTCGGTAAGCAGCGCGCAATCCTTGCCGAGCCCCATCGATTTGATGTAGCTGGTCGGATACAGCATTTCCTGCATGCCGGGGCCGCCCTTCGGTCCCTCGTAGCGGACCACCACGACATCGCCCTTCTTGATTTCGCCGCCAAGGATTTTGGCGATCGATTCTTCCTGGCTTTCGCAGATCACCGCCGGTCCCTTGAAGACCAAACACTCCGCCGGCACGCCGGCGGACTTCACGACGCAGCCGTCCAGGGCGATGTTGCCGTAAAGAATGCCCAAACCGCCGTCCTTGCTGTAGGCGTGTTCGACATCGCGGATGCAACCGGCCTCGCGGTCAAGATCGAGGCTATTAAAGCGCTTTGACTGACTGAACGCCTCGACGGTGATGATGTTGCCAGGGGCGGCCATGTAGAACTTGTGAATATCCTCGTCCGTGCTGCGGCGAATGTCATAGGTGTCGATGGCATCGCCGATGCTCGGTAAATCCACGGTCGGATTATCGCGGTGCAGAAGCCCGGCCCGATCAAGCTCGCCCATGATCGCCATGATGCCGCCGGCGCGATGGAAGTCTTCCATGTGATAGAGGCTGGTCGACGGCGACAGCTTGGAAAGATGCGGCACCTTGCGGCTGAGCCCGTCGATATCCTTGATCTCGAAACCGATCTCGCCTTCCTGGGCCATGGCCAGCAGATGCAAGATGGTGTTGGTCGATCCGCCCATGGCGATGTCGACGGTCATGGCGTTCTCGAAACCCTCACGGGACCCTATCGAACGCGGCAGCACGCTTTCGTCGTCCTGTTCATAGTAGCGCTTGGTGATCTCGACGATGGTGCGTCCGGCCTTCAGGAACAACTCCTTGCGGTCGGCGTGCGTCGCCAGCATCGAGCCATTGCCGGGCAGCGCCAAACTGATCGCTTCGGCTAGGCAGTTCATGGAATTGGCGGTGAACATGCCCGAGCACGACCCGCAGGTCGGGCAGGCAGAGCGTTCGTACTTGAGCGCGTCGGCATCAGACGTGGTCGGCGCCGCCGCGACAATCATGGCGTCGATCAGATCGACCTTCTTGTCCTTGCCGTCAACCGTCACCTTACCGGCTTCCATGGGGCCACCTGAAACGAAGACGGCCGGAATGTTGAGCCGCATCGCCGCCATCAGCATGCCAGGGGTGATCTTGTCGCAATTCGAGATGCAAACCAGCGCGTCGGCGCAGTGCGCGTTGACCATGTATTCGACAGAATCCGCGATCAGTTCGCGCGACGGCAGCGAATACAGCATGCCGCCGTGCCCCATGGCGATGCCGTCGTCGACGGCGATGGTGTTGAATTCCTTAGCGACGCCGCCATGCGCCTCGATCTCACGCGCCACCATCTGACCGAGATCCTTGAGGTGCACGTGCCCCGGCACGAATTGCGTGAACGAGTTGGAAATGGCGATGATCGGCTTGCCGAAGTCCTCGTCCTTCATGCCGGTGGCGCGCCAGAGGCCCCGGGCGCCGGCCATGTTGCGGCCGTGCGTGGTGGTGCGGGAACGATATACGGGCATCGCGGGGCATCCTTCCGAATGAGGGGCGTCGAGGCCCTTGAATCTAGTGGACCGCCGGTCCGTTTTCAAACGCCGGGTTGCATGCGTTATTCAAGTGTGCACCTCGCCCCAGGACTTCAAGGCCAGGAGTGCCGGACCGAGGGCGCGGCCTTTCTCGGTCAGACGATACTCGGCCCGCGGCGGATGCTCGGAGTAGAGCCGGCGCTCGATCACGCCGGCGACTTCCAACCGCTTGATCCGGGCCGACAGCGTGTTGGGCGCGATGCCCTGGAGCGAGTTCTGGAAATCCTGGAATTTCCGGGGTCCGAACAAGAACAGATCGCGGAGAACCAGGATCGTCCACCGCTCGCCGATAATCTCGAGCGTGCGCGCGACGGGGCATTCAGGGTCGTAACGGATTCCCATGCCGCCAGATTAGCAGCGAAAATAGATATTGAAATAGTTACTATATTTTTTATAGTTACTGATCATCACAAAGGAAATCCCATGCTACAGATCACGCCGCTCTACCTCGCCGTTGCCGTCGCCATGTATTCGCTGATGGCCTTTCGTGTCATCGGCACCCGGCGCGGCCGCCGCATCTCGCTCGGCGACGGTGGCCAACCGGACTTCCAACGCCTCATCCGGGGTCACGCCAATTTCGCCGAATATGCGCCGCTGGCGCTCTTGGCACTGAGCGCGGCGGAGTTGTCCGGCGCCCCACCGCTCGCGCTGCACGCCGCCGGCGTGGCGCTGATCGCCGGACGCGCCCTGCACGCCTATTGCTTCCTGTTTCTCGAAAGCGGCATGCCGTATCGGGTCGCCGGCATGGTGCTGACCTTCGCCTCGCTGTGGATGTCGGCCGGCGCGGCGCTGTCGATGGCGCTCGGCCACTAATTCTTCGAACCCGGCGCGTGGATTGCCATCCACGTGCCCTCTCTCGTCATTCGCCTGCAAGCGGGAACCCAGGCCAAACGCCCTGGAACCTGGTCCCCGCTTTTGCGGGCATGACGGATGGAATGAGCAAATTGCTTCATCACCCATCACCCGCGATTGCCTCGCGGCGATCAAACCGCATAATCGGTGAGCCAACGACTATAGGAGCCGCCGTGTTCAAGGATATCAAGGATACCCCCTCGCTCGACGTCAACTACTGCCGCGCCCAATTCCCGGCCAAGTGTTGGGACTGGGCATTCTTCGAGAATGCCGGCGGCAGTTTCGTGCCTAAAAGCGTCATCGAGCGCATGACCGCCTACATGTCGGAATGCCAGGTACAGCCGGGCGCGCCGTTCCCAGCCTCCGAGCTTGCCGCCGAACGGATGGCCGACGGACACCGTAAGATGGCCGAGATAATCGGCGCCGAGCCGGACGAGGTTGTCATCGGACCCTCGACGTCAGCCAACATCGACGTACTGGCCCGCTCGCTCAGACCGACCTGGCGCGACGGTGACGAAGTGATCGTCACCAATCTCAACCATGAAGCCAATTCCGGCCCCTGGCGCCGGCTGGCTGTTAGCGGCATTCGGATCGTCGAGTGGCCGGTCAATCCCGATACCGCCCAACTCGACCTCAATCTTCTCGACCGCCTGCTGACCGATCGGACCCGGCTGGTCGCCCTGCCGCATGTTTCCAACATCACCGGCGACATCAACGACATCGAGGCGGTGACGGCGACGGCCCATGCCGCCGGCGCCATGGTCTGCGTCGACGGCGTCGCCCTGGCGCCGCACCGGGCCATCGACGTCAAGGCGCTCGGCGTCGATTTCTATGCGTTCAGTTTCTACAAGGTCTACGGGCCGCATATCGGCTGTCTATACGGCAAGAAGGAACGGCTTTTGGAAGCCCGTGGCCAACACCACTATTTCATCGGCGAGGACGCCATCCCCTACAAGATGAACCCAGCCGGCCCGCAACATGAAATGATCGCGTCGTTGGTGGGCATCGCCGATTATATCGACGCGCTGGCCAAGCATCACTTGGACGAGCCGCCGAAC
>JAQBZY010000118.1 GCA_027620395.1 Pseudomonadota bacterium | reverse complement strand
CGTCGTCGAAGCGGTCAAGTTCAGCCCTGCAGAGATGCCGATGCACCCGCATGTCGGTCTTTCCGACGCTGCCCTTTGCCGAAATGGCCTTGGCCAGTGCGTCTCCGTCGATGTTCATCGTGTCCTCGCAGTTGCAGACGAGGACAGTCTTACCGTTGAGTTCCATGCCGGTGGCATCCCTCCCAGGACCGAAACGATAATGTGGGGATCGCTTGGGGCATTGTCTTGCCCTTTTTTCTCTATTAGCGGCGCGCCCCAGACGCAGTCTCGGCATTTACATAGCGTAAATTGCCGGGAAATAAAGACCTTGCCCGATATATGGGCGTGGTTAGGCCGGGATAGCACCTTGACGGCAGGCGGCGGGGCATCGACATTGCAGGCGCAAGTGGAGCTTCAATGAACGACAATAAAATGTCCGATCCGGATTTCCTGGTTGCCGTCGCCCGGGGCGATACGGTCGCCGTCGCCGCCGCGCTCGAGGCCGGCACTTCGGCCAACGCCCGGGACCAGCACGAAAATTCGGCGCTGATGATCGGCTGCGCCCGCGACCGAACCGAGATTTGCCGGCTTTTGATCGGTGCCGGCGCCGCTACCGCTCACCGCAACAAATGGGGGCTTGGCCCCTCGGACTGGCTGCGTTGGGCGACCGACGCCGACGGCATCCGGAAATTGCTGGCTTCTTAGACCGTTTCCCGCCGGCGATTGCGGGCGATGATGTTCAATGCCTCGACGCCGCAGGCGAAGGCGACGGCGAAATACAGATATCCTTTCGGGATGTGGAAGCCGTGCCCGTCGGCAATCAGGGTGACGCCGATCAACAGCAGGAATGCCAGGGCCAGCAATTTCACCGATAGATGCCGCTGCACGAAATCGCCGACCGGCTTGGCCGCGAACAGCATCACCCCGACCGAGATCAATACGGCGGCGATCATCACCGGCAGATCCTGTGCCATGCCGACGGCGGTGATCACCGAATCCAGCGAGAAGATAATGTCCAGAAGCATGATCTGGGCCAGCGCGGCCACGAACCCCATGCTGGCGGCAACGGTTTCGCCGCCCACTTCCTCGCCTTCGACGGTGTCGTGGATTTCCGTGGTGCCCTTGGCCAGAAGAAACAGCCCGCCGCCGATCAGGATCAGATCGCGCCACGACACCACGTGACCGAAGGCCGAAAAGATCGGCTCTTTCAGGCCGATCATCCAGGCAATGGCGGTGAGCAGCGCGATCCGCATGCAGAGCGCCAAGCCGAGCCCGATCTTGCGGGCTCGCTCGCGTTGCTGTTCGGGAAGCCGGCCGATGACAATGCTGAGAAAGATCAAGTTGTCGATGCCGAGGACGATTTCGAGGATCGTCAGCGTCGCCAGCGACGCCCAAGCATGCGGGTCGCTCAGAAGTTCGATCATGGTCTGTCCTTCCGGTCGGGTCGATTAGTGTTCAGGAAAGGTGCCAGCCTTGCCCAATTCTGTCGAGGTGCCGCGTTGACGCCGCCGCCTGCCGCGTTATGTTGACGAAACGAAAACATCTGGAGTTCAGACCCATGCCAGCGGCCTATGTCATTGCCCAAATTTCTGTCACCGATCCGGAAATTTTCGAGGAATACCGCGCCCAGGTCCCGGCAACATTTGAAATTTACGGCGGTGAATACGTGGTTCGCGGCGGCGCCATGGAAATCCTTGAAGGCGACAGCAAGTACAGCAGAATTGTGGTGATCAAGTTTCCAAGCATGGCCAAGGCCAAGGCCTGGCATCGGTCGGTCGAATACGCCACGCCGCTGGCGCTTCGCCAGGCGGCGTCGATAGGGCTTCTGGTTTCAGTGGAGGGGCTGGAATGAGCAAGGAACTGGCGAACCGTATCTGGCGGACGAGAACGGGCGGCGGCCTTTTGGCGCGTGCCGAACTCGATGCCGTCAAAAGCCGCGACGACGCCTATGCGTTGCAGGCCCAAGCCATTGCCGCGTCGGGCATGACCCCTGCCGGCTGGAAAGTGGCGGCGACCAGCAAGGCGGCGCAGGAATTGCTGGCGGTCACGGGGCCGTTGCTTGGGCCGGTGTTCATGGAGCAATGCTGGTCGGCCAAGATGCCGGTGCCGTCGACGCCCGAGCAGGCGACCGCCGTCGAGTGCGAGTTCGCCTATGTCATGGACCGCGATCTTGCCGGCGGCCCGCTCGACCGGGCGACGGTCGAAGCGGCGGTACGGATGGTGTTTCCAGCCGTCGAGGTCGTTGGCTGCCGGTTCCAGGGCGGCTTCAAGGGGGCCGGTGAGATCGTCTGCATTTCCGATTTCGCCTTCAATGCCGGATTGGTGCTGGGACCGGCCCTCGACAATTGGCGAAATATCGATTTGATTTCGGCCGCCGTCGTTCTGACGCTAAATGGCAAGGAAGTGGCCAAGGGGACCGGTGCCGCGGTGCTCGGCGACCCGATGCAAGCTTTGGTCTGGGCGGCCAATGAGGCGGCCCGCATCGGCATGCCGTTGATGGCCGGCGAGGTTGTGTCGACCGGCACCATGACCGGCGCTACCCTGGTTAAGTCCGGCGACGCCGCCATCGCCGACTTCGGGCCGTTGGGCAAGATCGAACTGACCGTCGCCTAGCCGGTATTCAAAGTTAACAAACCTTCGAGCCGGATTGCCCTTTTGCGAGTGGAATGATGATATTGCTCGTATAGATGTTATATAATAAGATGTGTAATTGAAAATTACACATCAAATAGTATAATTCGGTTCCATGCAGATCGATTTTCATCACGGTGCCACTTACGTTATCGCCCGTTACGCTGGCTTCGACGTCACTTCAGCCGAAACCATCGCCTACGCCGCCCAGTACGTTGACGACGCGACCAATGAGGGCGCGCTCAATTTCGACAACGAGGCCGCTTATCGGCGGTTGGCGACGGCGCACAAGATGATCGACTACCGGCACTTGCGGCGGATGAAAAGCCGGCTCGTTTGGGTACCATTCCACTTTTTGCCGGGTAACGACGGTCTGCCGGCGGGGGAGGACCCCGAGGGGGAGTTCATCAAAAAATTAATCTGCCGGCCGAACAGTCATGTCGCGCGAGACATGGTCGCGGCCTGCATCGCGGACCGAAACAAGTCTTACGGGCTGCATCGCTTAGGCATCACTGCGCATGTCTTCGTCGATACCTGGGCACATCAGGGATTTGCCGGCGTTGACCACGCTGTCAACGCTGTTAACGGTCTTCGCTGGGGTATCAATAACGAAGTCGACACAATCTACGAAACTAAGCACAAACAATATTTTTCGCATTCCGCAGATAACGTCTTCGACAGAATCCGTTACTGGTTTAAACGGAATGAGAGCGACGCGCCAGCGCACGGTGAAAAGCCATGGGAGGCTATCTGGGACCTCTTTCTGCACCTTTTGCGGTCTGATCTGCCCGCTCTCGGACACGGCCAGGCGCTCAGCTATCCGGACCGCCCGTATCTCGAACAGTGGACCTACACTAACGGTCTTAGCCAGCCAGTCACCCGTCGCAATCTCGATGAATTTACAGACGCTGCGGTTAAACTTTGCGAGGTGTTTCAACGTTATCGCGCCGATGACCCTCAGGCGCCAGTGCCCGGATTAACGCAGACGGAAATCGACAAGATCAGAGAGATGCTGAAAGGCACGACGCCGTCAAAAGGCGAAGACCGGCACACCATATGGCTGGACGCAATCAAGGGGGATTACTTCGGCTTCGGTGCCGCCGAACTCACCTACGCCGCGAAGGGCACGGGCTCTTGGAAATACGCCGCTGTCAAAACCTTGGAAGTCATCGATATGCCGGGATACAAACATCCCTACAATTCGTCATTCCTGACCAGCAATTGGAAGATGTTTCACGACGCCGCCAAGGCGCATCGGCTGTGCGTCGTCGACGAAATTCTTCCGAAGTACGGAATTGTCGCGGCATGAAAAATTCGCCGACGGCGCGGGACCTTCTGGGCCGCCACGCCGCCGGCGAACTGGTGCCTAGGCGCCAGGTTGCGCGTTGGCGAAGAATGCTGGATGTCCTTCGATCTTGTAGCTGTTGATGATGCCCTGGCCTTCGCCGGACAACACCCAATCGATGAAGGTCTGACCGAGCTTGCTCTTGACGTGTGGATGCTGCTTCGGATTGACCAAGATGATGCCGTACTGGTTGAACAGATCCTTGTCGCCTTCGAGCGTGATCTCGAGGTCGCCTTTGTTTTTGAACTTGAGCCAGGTCGCCCGGTCGGTCAGCGCATAGGCGTTCATTCCGGATGCGACGTTGAGCGTGGCGCCCATGCCGGACCCGGTGGCCCGGTACCATGATCCGGACGCTGCCTTGACGTCGATGCCGGCGTCCTTCCAGAGCGACAATTCCTTTTTATGGGTGCCGCTGTCGTCGCCGCGCGACGCGAACGGCGCCTTGGCGTCGGCGACCATTTTGAGGGCGTCCTTGGCGGTCTTGGTGCTTTTCATCTTTGCCGGGTCGGACTTCGGGCCGACGACGACGAAGTCGTTGTACATGGCGTCGGAGCGTTTCACGCCGAAGCCGGCGGCGACGAATTTTTCCTCGGACGGCTTGTGGTGCACGAACAAAACGTCGGCGTCGCCGTTCTCGGCCAGCTTGATCGCCTTGCCGGTGCCAACGGCAACGACGCGGACGTCGATGCCGGTCTTGGCCTTGAACTTCGGCAACATGAATTCGAACAGGCCGGAGTTCGCCGTCGACGTCGTCGATGCGACGGTGATGAACTTGTCTTCGGCTTGGGTCGAAAAGGCGATGGCCGTCGCGATGATCGCCGCGAGGAATGTCTTCAACTTGAGCATGGTTTTCTCCCTTGATTTTACCATCTTAATTCCCCGCGCAGGAAGGCGGCCGCCTCGCCGCTAGCCGGCGCTCCGAAAAAGCTCGCCGCCGGGGTTTTTTCGAGTAGCCGGCCCTTGTGCATGAACATCACCTCGCCGGCGATCCGCCGGGCTTGGCCGATGTCGTGCGTCACCATGACGATGCGGGTGCCATCGGCGTGCATGGCCCGGACGATGTCCTCGACGGCGGCGATGGCGGCCGGGTCCAAATTGGCCGTCGGTTCGTCCAAGAACAGCACATCCGGTCGGAGAGCCCAGGCCCGGGCGAGGGCAAGCTTTTGTTGCTCGCCGCCCGATAGCAACCTGGCTGGCGTGTCGGCAAAGCGCTTGAGCCCGGTGCGGTGCAAAACCTCGTCGACGCGGCCCCGCCGTTCGGCCTTGCCGATGTTCCGGAGCTTGAGACCATAGTCGACATTGCCGGCCACCGAGCGGCGCAGCAGGACCGGCTTTTGAAACACCATCGCTTGGCGCAGTTTGATGTCTTCGTGGTTGCCGCCGGCCCAAACCGCACGCCCGGATGTCGGTTCGATCAGCCCATGACAGAGCCGGAGCAACAGGCTTTTGCCGGCGCCGTTCGGCCCCATGATGACAGTCGGCGGACCGGGCTCGAGCGTAAAACTGACGCTGTCGACCAGGACCACGCCTTTTGCCGCATAGCCGAGCGCCTCGGCCTGGAACGGTAGCAGGCCTTGCCCGGACAAGCCCCGAGGCGCGGTGTCGGCGTTCATTTCGGGCTGCGTCACGCCCATCGCCGCTCCACCTTCTGTTTGACCAGATAGGTCGCGGCATTGATCGAGAGCGAGAGGGCGATCAGCACGATGCCGAGGCCGAGCGCCAGGGCCAGATCGCCCTTCGAGACCTCCAGCGCGATGGCCGTGGTCATCATCCGGGTCACGTGATCGATGTTGCCGCCGACGATCATCACCGCGCCGACCTCGGCGCTGGCGCGGCC
>JAQBZY010000117.1 GCA_027620395.1 Pseudomonadota bacterium | reverse complement strand
TCGCCTGCACTTTCTGAACGGCGGCGTGGTTCGCCGCCGAGCGGGCATCGGTGATTTTTCGAATGCGAAGCATATCAGACCGCCCGTTGCACGGATTTGACGGCGACATCGACGATGCGCGCGATCATTTCGTCGAAACCATAGCCGGCCCGTCCGGCGGCGGCAATGAAACCGGCGTCGGGGGTCAGGCAGGGATTGAGATTGACTTCGAGTATCCAGGGCCGGCCTTCGGTATCGACCCGGAAGTCGACACGGGCGTAGCCTTCGAGTTGAAACAGTTCCCATGCCGCGCTGGAAAGCGCGCGGACTTCTGCCAAAAGCGGCAGATCGGTTGGCGGAAAGTCAAATGTCCGAGGCGTGTTCTCGAAAGCGGCGCTATCGCCGAGCCATTTCGCTTCATAATCGACGATGCGGGGCCGGCCGGCGGGAAAGTCGATGAACTCGATTTCGGCGGGTGGCAGCACGACGGGGCCGGTCGCACCCTCGATGACCGAGATATTGAACTCGCGGCCCTCAATGAACGCTTCGGCGAAGAATGTCCCGCCGAAACGCGCTTCGCGGGCGGCAATCTCCCGCGGGGCGCGGTCGGCCGGAACCACCGAGGCGGCGTCGATCCCGAACGACGCATGTTCGACCAGGGATTTGACGATGACGCGGTCGCCGGCGTCGAAGCCATGGCCGTCGGACGACCAACTGGGCGTCGGCAGACCGGCCGCGATCAGGCGGTCCTTGACCGCCGGCTTGCTCATCAGTGTCCGCCAACTCCCGGCCGAGGCGCCGGTGTAGCGTAGTCCGTGATGCTCCAGCAAAGCCGGCGCGATATGGGCAAGCCCGGCGTCGCCGTCGATGGCTTCGACCAGATTGAAGACGCAATCCGGTTGCCCAGCGACGAGGCGGTCGATGGCGGCGAAATCGAGCCCAAGATGAACGACGTCGGTTCGGAATCCCAACCGCGCCAAGGCGCCGGCGACAGCTTCGGCGGCGATCAGGGTGTCTTCCTCGTCGGGCCGATCCCGGGCTGCACCCTGCAGCACCGGGACGAAGGCAGATCTAGCCATGTGCCCTTTGTCCAAGGCTGGCCGCGGCACCATCTGGGTAGAGGCCGAGCCGGACGCGTGCGGCGGCAACGATCTCGCCGATCAAGGTGTCATAGGTCATGCCGGCCTTCTCGGCCAACATCGGCAGATCGGAGTGCGATGGGTGCAGGCCGGCGATGGTGTTGGCCTCAAGGAAATGCGGCACCCCGGCGCCGTCGGAGCGGAAATCGATCCGGGACGCATCTCGGCAGCCGAGCGCGTGATAGGCGGCGAGCGCGGCGGCGCCGGCGGTCTTGGCTTCGGCGTCGTCGGCCAAAACGTAGATCACGCGGGATTCGCAGTATTCCTTGTTCTCGAAGGAATAGACCTCGGCCTCGGCGTTGGCGCCAAGCAGGATTTCCATCACCCCGACGATCCTGGCGTTGGCGCCATTGCCGATGATCCCGACCGTGAACTCACGGCCCGGCAAGTAGGCCTCGGCGAGCGCCGGTTGGTTGAAGTGGGTTCGAATTTGCCGCGCCATCGCCTTCAAGGCGACGGCGTCGCCGACCTTTGACGCGTTGGTGCAGCCTTTGCCGGTACCTTCGGCGTAAGGTTTGACGAAGGCCGGGTAAGTGATGCCGCAGGTGTCGGCTTCGGCATCGGAGTTGATCAGGGCGAACGCCGGCGTCGCAATGCCGGCGTCCCGGACCAGCCGCTTGGCGATGGCCTTGTCGAGTGTCACCGCCTGGGTCAGTGGATCGGCAAAAACGTAGGGCACGCCATAGGCTTCGAGAAGCGCCGGAACTTGTGCTTCCCGGGACCGGCCGGAAAGGCCCTCGCAGATGTTGAAGACCAGATCCCACGTCTCGCCGGCGACGAGCCTGGCCGCCAGGGCGCGAACGTGCCCGATGCGGTCGGTCTGGTAGCCGAGGCGGCGGAGCGCGCCGTCGATACAATCGACAGTTTCCACGGAATCGAATTCCGCCGTTTCTTCTTCCGAGTACCCCATGGCGCGGTAGTCATCGCGCAGGTCGTAGGTCAGCCCAATTCGAAGGGGCATCGGAGTTATTTCGCCTCCGCGCCGGTCGTGCCGCCAGGATCGCCGTAGCGGTAGACCTTGTTTTCGAAGTTCCGGAGCAGCACATCGTCGCCGTCGCGTCCGACCAGATAGTTTGGCAGCAACGGAATCTTGCCGCCGCCGCCGGGTGCGTCGATGACAAAGTGCGGCACCGCGTAGCCGGTGGTGTGGCCGCGCAGACCCTCTATGATTTCGAGGCCCTTGGAGACCGGGGTGCGGAAATGCGCCGACCCGGTGATCGGATCGCATTGATAGAGATAATAGGGCTTCACGCGCCGCATCAAGAGGCCGTGCATCAACGGCTTCATGATCGAGATGTCGTCATTGATGCCCTGCAAGAGCACGGTCTGGCTGCCGAGCGGAATGCCGGCGTCGGCCAAGCGGGCGTAGGCTTCGGTCGCTTCCGGCGTCAGCTCCTTCGGGTGGGTGACGTGAATGCTCATCCATAGCGGATGGTACTTACGGAGCATTTTGGTCAATTTCCGGGTGATTCGCATCGGCAACACCGTCGGCACCTTGGAGCCCAAGCGGATGAACTCGACGTGCTTGATGGCCCGGAGCCGGCCCAACAGGTAGTCGAGCTTTTCATCGGCGATGGTCAGCGGGTCGCCGCCGGACAACAGCACGTCACGGATTTCCGTGTGCGCTTCGATATAGGCCAGCGCCTGATCCCATTGCCGGGTCGAGAAGTCGTAGATGCCGCCGGCTTCGCCGACCATCCGGGACCGTGTGCAGTAGCGGCAGTAGGTCGAACAGAACCCGGTGGTCAAAAACAGGACCCGGTCCGGATAGCGGTGCACCAGACCCGGCGCCGCCAAGTCGTGATCCTCGCCCAAGGGGTCGTCGGCCTCGCCCTGGACCTTGACGTACTCCTGGCCGACCGGGATGTGGGTGCGCCTGAGCGCATCCATCGGGTCGGCCAAGTTCATCAGGCTTGCGTAGTAGGGGGTGATTCCGACGGGAAGGGAGCCTGTATGGCGGCTTACGGCCTCACGTTCGTCGTCGGAAAGCTGGAATATCCGTTCCAGGTGCGCCAGCGATTTGATCCGGTTGCGGAGCTGCCAGCGCCAGTCGTTCCATTCGGCGGTCGTCGCCTCTGGAAAGAATTTTCGTCGGAAGGCGCGGGTTTCCTCGCCGGTCGGGAAGCGTTCGCGCGGCTGGCGCGGTGCGTCGGCGCCGCGGGGCCGGGCAGAGTCCTGACGACGCGCAACCGACCGGCGGCTAGGCTGGCGATTCAGATCAGGTAGGTTTTGTGAGATGAGATCAATAGGAACAGTAGCACTGCTACTGGGAGGCTCTTCGAGCATATCCATGGCTTGTCTGGACTTCGAACCTTTCGGGGGGCCGTCGCGCGACCATCGTCGTTTCTGCGCCAAACCCGATATCGCGTATGTATACGATCTGATTCAGATTTCAATAGAATTGTTGACCCGGCACCGAATTGTGATGGACGGCTGGTGAGCTTAGATCATGGCCGGCCCTCGGCCAGGCCGCGCCGTGGCGTCTTTGCTTCGGCGCCGGCGTCGTGTAAATGGACGGATGGATGATCAAGACTTGAAAGCCATTCGCGACGAGGTGGCCAAACTTTGCGCCCGGTTTCCGGGGGAATACTGGCGCGAACTCGACCGCCAGCGCGCCTATCCGATGGCATTCGTCCAAGCGCTGACCGAAGCCGGCTATCTCGGTTGCCTGATCCCGGAGGAATATGGCGGCTCCGGTCTCGGCATCCGGGAGGCGTCGGCGATCCTGGAGACCGTGCACCGGGTGGGCTGTAACGGTGCCGCCTGCCATGCTCAGATGTACACCATGGGGACCGTGCTCAGGCATGGCAGCGAAGACCAGAAACGCGCTTTTCTGCCTGGAGTCGCTTCAGGCACACTCAGGCTGCAGGCGTTCGGCGTCACCGAACCGACCAGCGGCACCGACACATCCCGGATCCAGACCACGGCCAAGCTGGACGGCGACCAATATATTATCAACGGCCAGAAGGTCTGGACCTCCCGGGCCGAACACTCGGATTTGATGCTGTTGCTGGCCCGGACCCAGCCCCGGGACGCCGGCAAAAAGCCGCACGACGGCATATCCGTCTTCCTGATCGACATCCGCGACGGCAAGGACAACGGCCTCACCATCAAGCCGATTAGAACCATGCTCAACCATTCGACCACGGAAGTGTTCTTTGACGGACTCAGAATTCCGGCCTCGGCCCTGGTCGGCGAAGAGGGGAAGGGGTTCCGCTATATCCTGGACGGCATGAATGCCGAGCGGATCCTGATCGCGCACGAATGCCTGGGCGACGCCCGCTGGTTCATCGAGAAGGCATCGACCTACGCCAAGGAGCGCCGGGTGTTCGACCGGCCGATCGGCCAGAATCAGGGCATCCAGTTTCCGATCGCCGAATGTTATGCCGAAACCGAGGCCGCTGCCCTGATGGCGGAGAAGGCGGCCAGGCTGTTCGACTTGGGCCAGCCCTGCGGCGCCGAGGCCAACATGGCCAAGATGCTGGCGTCCGAGGCGTCCTGGCATGCCGCCGATGTCTGCATGCAGACGTTCGGTGGGTTTGCTTTCGCCGAGGAGTACGATATCGAGCGCAAATTCCGCGAAACGAGGCTCTACCGGACGGCGCCGATTTCGACCAACCTAATACTCTCTTATATAGCCGAACACGTACTCGGCCTGCCGAGGTCGTTCTGAGAGATAAAGTGGTATCCGTCGCAGGAAAGGGATGGCCATCGCTCGGGCACCCGCCCCGTCGACGCCTCGCAGAGGGTTCGCCGAAGCCATATCGCGTCGCTTGTCGTGGGCGAATCGAAAGCCGGTGATCGCCTTTGAGGTTCATAGATCGCAAGCCGCGTGGCACATTTTACATTGAGTGAATTTATATAATATAATCCTGTCAAAATGGTATTTATGGAGAAGCGGATGTCCCATGATCCGTCGCAAGCGCCGAGCCTCTTGGAAACGTGGTATTGGCTGTCGCAAATTTTCTTGGCGATGGTCGTCCTGGTCACAGCCTTCATCGCTAGGCAGCAACTCGACCTCATCGCGAAACAGAGTCGCGCCACCTTGCTTCTCGATCTTGATAAACGGTGGGAAGGCGCGGAATTGACGTGCGCTCGGGAAGTTTTCTTCAAGGTGCAGGAAGAGGTCAAAAAGAAAATCGAATTGGAAGGCGGCGATAAAGCTAAGGACGAATCAATCGAGGTAACCCGTCAAAACCACCAAGTTGCATTCGCCAATCATTTCGACCACATGCGAAAGGAAAACCAGAAAGATTATCAGCATATCATGAATATCTGGGGGTTTCTGGAAACGCTGGGGTATCTGTACACGTCAAAATATTTGAGTGCCGGAGAAATCGACAAACTGCTCGGATACACCATCCAGTAAATGGATGACGCGTCATCGATGCACATTGAACGTCGGAATGCCGAAGAAAGAAGCAAATCTGGAATCGATCCAGACCTCTACACGAATTTCACCACTCTGGCGAAGCACGTTCGCAAGAGCTTGAGGACTAGTTGATTGGGCGACCGCGAAACATCTTGCACCTCTTTAACGCTTTCACCGTAAGATATAGAGTTTTCCGACACATATAACAAGGGTGGCGCTGTCTTCCCGCCGCAACGGTGGGGTTGTGCGACGCTAGTCACCCGAATCTAAAGTTCGCCACATAATGTCTGATCGACGCGGTGGCAGAAG
>JAQBZY010000116.1 GCA_027620395.1 Pseudomonadota bacterium | reverse complement strand
CCAAGCACTGGCCTACGGTATTGTTGCCGTCTTGATCGCATGTGCGGCAGGATGGCTGGCAAATGCGGCATTCAGGAAATCATGAGTGATATGAGCGAAAATACTGATCAGAATAATGTCGACCCCAAAGAAAAGCGGCCGACCGGCCGGACGTTTCTTTGCGTCGTCGACGAGTCGGAGGAATTCGCCGCCGCGCTTCAGTTTGCTTGCCGCCGAGCCGTCAACACCAATGGCCGGGTAGCCTTGCTGTACATCGTTCAGCCGGCTGAATTTCAGCATTGGATGGCCATCGGCGAGCGGATGCGCGACGAGGCCCGGGCCGAGGCCGAGGAGATGCTCAACGTCGTTGCCTCGGTGGTCCAGAAGCGCACCGGTCAAGTCCCAGCGCTCTATATCCGCGAAGGGACCGTCGGCGAGGAAGTGGTCAAATTGATCGAAGAAGAAGCAGGCGTATCCCTGCTGGTGCTCGGCGCGGCCACCGGGACCGATGGACCAGGGCCTCTCGTCACCTATCTGGTCGAAAAAATGGCCGGCCGCTTGCGTGTGCCGGTCACGATTGTCCCCGGCAATCTGTCAGAGGACGATATCGCCGCGATCACCTGATCATCTGCCCGGCGCCGACTTAGGTTCTGCATGCACATTTATCTTCCGATCTCCGAAATTTCGGTGAACGTGTTCGTTCTACTCGGCATTGGCGGCGCCATCGGCCTGCTGTCGGGGATGTTCGGTGTTGGCGGCGGCTTTTTGATGACGCCACTGCTGATTTTCATCGGCGTACCGCCCGCTGTCGCGGTGGCCACCGGCGCCAACCAAATCGTCGCCGGCTCGATCTCGGGCGTTCTCGCGCACTGGCGGCGCGGTAATGTCGATCTCAAAATGGGCGTCGTTCTGCTGATCGGCGGCATGGTTGGCTCGACATGCGGCGTGTTTCTGTTCTCATTTCTAAAGCAAATCGGCCAAGTCGACCTGGTTGTCAAACTTTGCTACGTCGTGTTTTTGGGGATCATCGGCGTCCTGATGATGATCGAAAGCATCAAGGCCGTGCTACAGCGCAAGCACAATATCCGCAAAAAAAGCCACTCCCACAATTGGACACACGGACTTCCGTTCAAGATCAAATTTCGAAAGTCGCGCCTTTATATTAGCGCCTTGCTGCCGCTATCGATCGGGTTTCTGGTTGGCGTGCTGTCCGCCGTGATGGGCGTCGGCGGCGGCTTCGTGATGGTGCCGGCGATGATCTATTTGCTGTTCATGCCGACGATGATGGTGGTCGGCACATCGTTGTTTCAGATCATCTTCGTCACCGCCAACGTCACGATATTGCAGGCCGCCAGCAATCAGACGGTCGATATTCTTTTGGCGCTGGTGCTGATCGTCGGCGGCGTCGTCGGCGCCCAGTTCGGCACCGCATTCGGTGCCAAGATGAAGGGCGAAGAGCTGCGCGGCCTGTTGGCCATGGTCGTCATCGGCGTGTGCATGAAACTGGTTTACGAGTTGATCGTGCCGCCAGCCGATCTTTACTCGGTGACGGCGATCATCGGCTAAATCAGCCGGCGGCGGTGCGCAATGCGCCGATGGTCTTGGCGTAATCGCCGCCCTTGAACACGGCACTACCGGCGACGATGACGTTGGCACCGGCCGATACGGCATCGCCGATGGTGTCGGCATTGACGCCGCCGTCGACTTCGATCTCAATCTTCCGGCCGCCGATCATATCGCGGACACGCTTGATCTTACCCAGAGAAGACGCGATGAAGCTTTGTCCGCCGAACCCAGGATTGACGCTCATCACCAAGATCAGATCGACCAGATCGAGAACCTCGGCGATGGTGCTTTCCGGCGTCCCGGGATTGAGCGAAACCCCCGCCTTCTTGCCAAGTCCGCGGATCATTTGCAGGCTGCGGTGCAAATGTTTGTCGGCCTCGGCATGAACGGTGATGATATCGGCACCGGCCTTGGCATAATCGGCCAGCGATGGCTGCGCCGGGTCAATCATCAGATGCACGTCAAACGGCTTTTTGGTGTGCGGGCGGAGCTTTTCAATCACCGGCGGCCCGAACGTCAGGTTCGGCACAAAATGGCCATCCATCACGTCGATGTGGATATAGTCGCACCCCGCAGCATCAATCGCCCGCAGTTCCTCGCCGAGCCGTGCGAAATCGGCCGACAGGATCGAAGGGGCGATCTTGATGCCCATGGCCGTCATGCCGCCTTCTTGTAGGCGCCGGCGCAAGCCTGGCTGTTGGCCCGGGCGCGTTCGAGAATTGCGGCCTTGCCAGCATCCAGATTGGCATTGTTTCCGCCCCATGCCTGCAAGGCACTTTGCTGCAACGCCCGGCCATAGGAGAAGCTGAGTTTCCAAGGCTGCGGACCGGCGGCATTCATCAAGTGAAGATGCAGCGTCGCATCTTCCTCGGACTGGCCGCCAGAAAGGAACATGATGCCCGGAACCGCCGAAGGCACTTTGCGCCGGAGCGTTTCCAAGGTCCTGGCCGCGATTTCGTCCGGGCCGGCCTGCGTCGCACACTTCTTGCCGGCGGTGACCATGTTCGGCTTCAGGATCGTGCCTTCAAGAAAGACCTGTTGCAGGTGCAGTTCCCGATATACCGCCTCCAGCACTTCCTCGGTGACCTCCTGGCAGCGGACGATGTCATGCTCGCCGTCCATCAGCACTTCCGGTTCGACGATCGGCGTCAATCCGCCTTCTTGGCAAATCTTGGCGTACCGCGCCAAAGCGTGTGCGTTGACGTGAACCGCATGATTGCTCGGGATTCCAGCACCGATATCGATGACCGCGCGCCACTTGGCAAAGCGCGCCCCCAGCTCATAGTACTCGGCGACCCGCTTCGGCAGGCCATCCAGGCCTTCGGTGATCTGTTCGCCGGGACGGCCAGGCAAATCCTTGGCGCCGGCGTCGACCTTGATGCCGGGGATAACCTTTTCGGCTTTCAGAAGATCGACCAAGGGCGTGCCGTCGGCGGCTTTTTGGCGGATCGTTTCGTCATACAGGATCACGCCAGAGATGTACTGGCCGATGCCCTTGGCGCGGAACAGCATCTCGCGGTAATCACGGCGCTTGTCCTCGGCATTCTCGACCCCGATCGACTGCAAACGTTTGCCCATGGTGCCGGTGCTTTCATCGGCGGCAAGCAAACCCCGGTTGGCAGCGACCATCGCGTTCGCAGTTGCGGCTAATTCATCTTTGTTCATCTCTGATTCCTCCGACCTCTTCGCTCGCGCCCGCCGGATGCGGTTAGGCGAGTCGTTGCTTGGCCGCGGCAACCACCGCCGCGGACGTAATTCCAAAGTGTTCGTAGAGTTTACCGGCCGGCGCCGAGGCGCCAAAGCCCTGCATGCCGATAAATGCGCCGTCGGGACCGATGTAGCGGTCCCATCCGAACCCGACCGCCGCCTCGACGGCAATCCGAACCGAACTCGGGCCGAGCACCTTGGCCCGGTAGGCAGCATCCTGCTGATCGAACAGTTCCCAGCACGGCATCGAGACCACGGCCGCGCCAATCCCTTCGGATTCAAGCACCTCCTTGGCGGCGACGGCAATCTGCACCTCGGAACCGGTGGCCAGGATCGTCACCCGGCGAGGACCGGCCTTGGCTTCGGCCAAGACATAGCCACCCCGAGCCGACAGGTTATCGTCAGTGTGCTCGGTTCTGAGCGTCGGGACGCCCTGCCGGCTCAGGGCCATGCCCGAGGGACCGCCGTCGTTATCGAGCGCCAGCTCCCAGCATTCCGCCGCCTCGACACCGTCGCAGGGACGGAACAGGAGGAAATTCGGCATCGCACGCAGTGTCGCCAGAGTCTCGACCGGTTGATGCGTCGGACCGTCCTCGCCGAGACCGATCGAATCGTGCGTCAGCACGTATACGACCCGCTGCCCCATCAAGGCCGACAGCCGCATCGCGGCCCGCATGTAGTCGGCAAAGACCAGGAATGTGCCGCTCAAGGGGATCAGACCGCCATGCAACGCGATGCCGTTCATCGCCGCCGCCATGCCGTGCTCACGAACCCCGTAGTGAATGTAACGCCCGGAAAAGTCCTCCGGCGTCACCGGCTTGGTGTCGGGGGTCTTGGTATTGTTGGACCCGGTCAGATCGGCCGAGCCCGAGATAAGTTCGGGGATCACCGGAGTCAACACCGCCAGCGCCTCGCCGGATGCTTGCCGCGTCGCCCATTTTGGCTTCTCGGCCGAGACCTTCCGCTTGTGGGTAGCGACGGCGTCCTTCCAACCGGCCGGCAGTTTGCCGGCAACAGTGCGCTCGAACTCGGCCCGGCGATCCTGGGGCGCGTTTGCGAGGCGGGCCTGCCAAGCGTCCCTCGCCGCCAGGCCCCGTGCACCCGCCGTCCGCCATTCCGCCAGCACATCGGCGGGAATCTCGAACGGTGGCGCCGTCCAGCCGAGCGCCGCGCGGGCGCCGGCGATTTCCTCGTCACCTAATGGCGAGCCGTGCGTCGACGCCGTCCCCGCCTTCTTCGGCGCACCGAAACCGATCGTCGTCTTGCACGCGATCATCGACGGCCGGTCGATAGCCTTCGCCGCCTGGATAGCCGCCGCGACAGCCTCGGGGTCGTGACCGTCGACCGCCTGCACATGCCAGCCCGACGCCTCGAAGCGGGTCTGCTGATCATCGCTTACAGATAGATTGGTGGCGCCATCGATGGAGATCGCATTGTCGTCGAAAAGCACGATCAGCTTGGCCAGCCGCAGGTGCCCGGCGAACGATATGGCTTCGTGGCTCAGCCCTTCCATCAGGCAGCCATCGCCAGCAATCACATAGGTATAATGATCGACCAGGTCGTCCCCGAAACGCGCATTCATCAGCCGTTCGGCCAAGGCCATGCCGACGGCAGTGGCGATCCCCTGGCCGAGCGGACCGGTGGTGGTCTCGATTCCCGCCGCGTGGCCGTATTCCGGGTGGCCAGCAGTATGCGAGCCGAGTTGGCGGAAGTTGCGAAGCTGCTCCAAGGGCATGTCGGCATAGCCAAGAAGATGCAGCGCTGAATAGAGCAGCATTGAGCCGTGTCCGGCCGACAGCACGAACCGGTCCCGGTCCGGCCAAGCCGGATCGCCGGCGTCGAATTTCAAGAACCGCGTGAACAGGACCGTCGCCGCGTCAGCCATGCCCATCGGCATCCCGGGATGGCCGGAATTGGCTTTCTGAACCGCGTCGGCGGAAAGAAAACGAACAGCGTTCGCCATCCGAAATGCCATCGGCTGCTCAGCGCCGGGTTTCGTAATCGTCGCCGCAGACGTCATGCCTTGGATTCCTCTGGGCCGATATGGCTGCCCGTTCCAATTGATGGTCGAATAGACAAAAGGTTAATACCCTCGTTTCTTCCCAGGACTATATCGGTCCATCTCAGCCCAGGAAGAACGCCGCTGCAGGCAGCGTTCCGAGAGACAGAATTCAGCGTCGATGAATACATTCTCAGGGCGGCTCGGGCAAGCCGGGGAACCGACTTTTCGTTACTTTTCCACCCCTTCCCGGCACCCGCCGGTGGCTGCCGACGGCTTAGCGGGGGCCGGTGGCGGCTGAGGCCAGGAATTCGGCCATCCGTTGCACGGCAGACCTAAGCCTGGGGTCGCCGATGCGGTTGAAGGCGCGGATCAATTCGATGGTTTCACGCCGGTTTTCGGCCACTGTCGAGGGCATCCCGGTAGCCGCGAACATGAGCCCGATTTCGTAGCCCGCCCGGGGGTCGCCAAGACGGTCATCGAGATCGGAGAAGAAATAGCCGACCGGAACACCGAGGGCCTTGGCGAACTGAAAAAGCCGACTAGCACCGATTCGGTTGGCGCCC
>JAQBZY010000115.1 GCA_027620395.1 Pseudomonadota bacterium | reverse complement strand
GTTCAACGTCAGGGTTTCGGCCCGCGGGCGAGTGGTACTGGCTTCACGGCACGATCGTGTTCAGCGATCAGGCGGGCATTGTGACGCCGCTGGCGCTCGACTTCGGTTTCAGCTTCGAGGATACGCTTGAGCAGAACGGCGTTTTCCGTGACCAAGCGTCTTTCCTCGACCCGCAGAACCTGGATCAGAGATCGTTGCTGGGCAAGTTTGTCTTCCCAAGCTGCCAGCTTTTCCGGGACGACCTTGCGGTCGCTGGCGCGGCGCAACTCGTCGATCATCGCGCGATGGTTGGTGTAGATGGCGTTGCGACCGATGCGCGCTTCCCGTGCGAGCGTCGCAACGGTGAGGCGATAGGATCGCTTTTCCAGGCTCGGATGTGTGGGCAGTCCCTTCACCAAACGCGCCAAGGCCTCCCGCAGCTTGCACTCCGTGTTGCGCAGGCGCTTCTCGTGAGGCGTGAGTGCCGGCATCTTGCTGGTCTTAGGCGCCATCTCGATCGTCCTCGCTATCGAGTTCTGTCAGGATGCGATCGCATTCGATGATCCGCGTCTCAGCAAGCTTCCGGCTGACGTGGTCCAAGCCGGGCTGGTCGAGAAGACTGGCATTGCGTGCGCGGCGCTCCTGCCAGACCGATCGATGCTTGGCCGTGACGGCAAAGTTGGCGCAGGTAAGGCACGTGCTTTCGGTTCTCAGCACGGGGTTCGGGCCGCGCTCGTCGCCGAGGCAGGCAGCCGTTTCGATGCGGTAGACGCAATAACCCCAGTCGCAGACCCCAAGGCGGAGGTCGGTCTCTTCCATCAGGAAGCGGACATAGGTCTGGACATCGCCGTCTCGCGTGCGGCCGCGGAACCGGGAGCGAGCGGCAATCATCCGACCACCCTTGCCTCCGAGCGTCGTCGCCGTCAGCACCTCCTCCAGAGCGGCGCGGGTTTCTTCCTGAGCATGCCGGTCGATCAGGTCGTCGAGCGCGAAGTCGGTCCCGACATAACCGCGATCGGTCATGGCGCGAGTCACGTGGCCGAAGTGCGCCTGAAGCGCATGCAGCCCAGTGCGGTCGCGTCTGCCGACAAAGCGCGCGAAGGTCTTTCGGCCCTGATGGGTGTTCAGATGCCAGGGCTCGCCCTCGTGGTCCGGCAGCCGGATGAACGGTGCGAACAGATGATTCAGCCGCCGTATCATTGTGGAGGCAGTGGGCAGGTTGATGCGGGCGGCAGGACCAACCAGCCCCGTACTGGCCATGATCAGGAACAGATCGGATCGCCGGGTTTGCACTCGCAATCGGGCGGTCAGCCGCTCCATCACCGCGACGACACGCTCGACCGGCGCTGGCGCAACCCAGCGATGGGCTTCGCCGTCGATCCCGCGCGCCGTCTTGTAGATCTGGCCGGCGAGATAGGCGAAGGTCTCGCCGCCATCACCAGAAGGGTGCTGCTCGATGCAGCCAGTCTGAAGGCCGAGGATCTCCGAGACTCGCGCGCCGACCAGATAAGCGATCACGACAAAGCAGGCGTCGTAAATGCGATCGACGACGTACCTCACCTGCTTGGTGCTGGTGATTGGCGCTTCATGCCATGGAGCTTCCTCTCCAGGCAGTATCGAGAAGACGAACGGCGCAATCGTGTCGGTAACAATGAAGCCGGCCTTCGTCTGGTGGATGCCTTGCGCAAGCGCATCGTCATAAGCCGTCTGCGCCTGCGCTTGCAAAGCGATGACGTCGTCCGCCGGTTGCCCGATCAGCCGCAGCGCCGCCGAGACCAACGGCACGGCGACTGTGTCCGGTGTATAGGGTAGCCAACCCCGGTCACGACGAACGAAGGGCGGCGCAATCCCCGGGAACGGATCGGCGATCGCTACTTCCGGGAACTTCGCTCCTTGAAGATACAGGCGCGTCAGCAGATTGGTATAGGTATGCAGCGTCGTGCTCTTCAATGTCTCGCCCAGCTTGCTGCCGGGGCGCTGCGCTACCGCCGCCATGAACCTGTCGCTCGCATCGCGGTCGAGATCGGCAAAACGCCGACATCCTTGCGCCGCCATCCAGCGGATCAGCGCCCGCAACGTTTTGAAGACGGAGACGATCGTCGACTCGTGAACGTTGCGGCGGCCTGGAGGCGGGTCCAGCTTCAGACTCCATAAGAACAGCTTCGCCGCCTCTCGCCAGTCAGCCCATTGCGGGTCGCTGAAGCGGCTGTCGTCGGCCAGCGCAAAACGCCAATCAAGCGAGAAGTCGCCTCGGTTGGAGCCGGGACGATATCCGTCGAGATGCCAGACCTGATCCGACCACACCGAGCGCGTCGAGATTCGAAGCGCTGGTCTGGTCGCGGCAGCAAGATCGGGTGCGTTGAGTGCTTGCATCGTTCACTCCAGCGCCGGAAGGGGTGGCAGGACCGCCATTCGACGTTCTGCCTCCGCGCGCAGCGATTGCGGGAAGTCAGGCAGGATGTCGTCCGTCAGAATGCGCAGGCTCGACGCATACAGAAGCTCGAAGCGACGCGGATCGATCCGCTCACGCGTGCGCTCGAGCTCCTCCTTTGCCTGGAGAACGCGCGCCATGTGATCGGCATCGATCGGGATGACCAGCCCTGGGCAGCGCAGGCATCCGCCGAAGTGCCGGCAGACTCTGCCGGCCGCCGATCCCGGCGCCGTACCCGCAGCCGGGTTGAGGCAATCATGGCTGAACGGAACCGTCGCACCGCTCGCCAGCGCAATGCAATCGCGTTGCGCCTGATCTTCAGTGTCCGTCTTCGCACCGACGATCCAGCCCAGCATCAACGCCTGCAAGCGGGCGATGGTCTCGCGCTGGATACGACGCGTCTGAGGCCCCTTGATGTAAAGCTCGGTCGTATCGGCGCGGGCGTGGTTGAGCACGCCCTGCGTCGCGACGATGTCGCCGCCGGATGCCTTGTAGTATTCGGTGGCGACGCTGCCTCGCAGCAGCACCGCCGCAAAATCCGGCAAGAACGGTCGCGCCCGCTCCGGCGCCGCCTTGTTCCAGATGGCGATCCGGGCGTTGGAGCGTTTGATGAACGGCCTCAGCGCATGCGACAATGTCCCGTCCGCGATCAGCGTGACCGTATTCTTCTTCTCGCTTTTCACCAGGAACAGGCGATCGCGATCCTGCCGGCTGGCCCGGGTTGCGAGCGCCGCCGTCATCGCCAGCAACCTGTCGATCAGGTTCGGCGCCGCGTAGCGGCGACGACGGTCGAACGATCGCCTCTGCGCGCGCTTCATCTTGGCGCCGGCTCTCGGCTTGGCCCACTCGACGATGATGCGATGCTCGTCGAGCGGATGCGCCACCTGGCAATCGCGCGTGATCAGCCGTAATGCGTCCGGATTGCCCGCCGTCTGGATCGACAGCGCAATGAAGAATGCGGCGACTGTTTCGCCGGTGAGGTGGAGATAACCGCCAAGATGACGAAGCCCGCCACGGCGGTTGACCGCCGATATGTTGACGCCACTGCGGATCGCAAGCGTGCGTGAGGGAACGACTCCGTCGTCCACGCCGGCGAGCGCGCGGATCAGGTCGCAAAGCTCGGGATCGACGCCATCAACCGGTCCGCTTGTCGCAACAATCTTCCGCCCGGTCTCGAAGCGATCCCACGCCTCGTCGATTTCCTCATAGCACGCACGCAGGATGACCTTGAGGTCCTCACCGCCAAGACGCGGCCGAGCATCAGTGTTGCGGTTCGGCCAGACCCGCCATGGGAAGTCGATCCGCGCCGGCAGCCGGGACGGATGTCGGCGCTTCGTCCAGTCGATCATCTGGCGAAGCTGCATCAGCACATTCGCCCGCGAGCTCCTCGACCAGGGCTGGTTGGTCTGTCCCGCGATCTGGCGATCCAACCATGCGATGTAGCGCCCGACCATCACACTGGTCAGATCGTTGACCGACAGGATAAGACCGTCCTCCGCCACGAAGCGCGCGAACGTACGCAGCGCCATCCAGCAATGGCGCTGCGTCTCCTGGGTCGAGGCGGCATGATGATTGCGGAAGGCGTCCGCCAGCAGCATCGCAATGTCCGCCGGCAAACCGAGCGGATGGAAGTCGAAGCGCCGCACAACCTCGCCCCAACCGTCGCGGAAGACCGCGATGATATCGGCCGGCCGTTCCAACACGAGCGATGGCGCAGCCGACAGACGCCGGTCGATGCGCCCACGTTTACCGGCCATCGGGGATCAACTCGCCATAGAGATAGTCGATGCTGTCGGCGAGGTCCCGCGCATTCAGTTCGACGCAGCGCAGATAGATTGCCGTACTCTGGATCGAGCTGTGTCCCAGCAGCATCTGCACGATCTTCAGCGGATTGAGGTCCGGCGTGGTCATGGCCTGCCGCTGCAGTCGCACCAGCATCGTCATCGCAAATGTGTGCCTCAGGTAATGCAATGTCCCGATCACGCGAGCCGCGCGGAACGCCTCGGCAAAAACCGCCGTCAATCGCGCCTTGCTGACGGCGTATCCCTGGGCGTTGAGGAACAGCGCCGAGGGCGGACGATAGCCCGGCCGATTGCGGCGCAAAGCTCGAACCTGCGGCGTGCGAACCTCGTCGACATAGCGCTGCGTGCGGTCGACCAGACGGATCGGCGGATAGATCGTGCGCGGCTTGTCACCCTTGGTGATCGTCAGCGGCACGCCAATCAGCGGGTGATCCTCGTCGTCCAGGTGCGCCGTCTCCGGAACCTGGAAGACGGCGAGGCCGCAAAGCTCCTTGCGCCGCAATCCGGTCGCCAACCCCCATTCCGCCATCAGGCGGTAGGGCATCTCCAGATGCGCATACACCCGGCGCAATTGATCGACACGCAATGGTCGCGGCAAGCGCTCGTGCTCGGCGACTGTCAGGATGTTCGCCGCCACGATCCCCGGACGCCCGTCGACATGCGCCAGGAACGATTGTCGCCGGCCTGAACCCACGCGCACGTCGACGAAGTGGAACGGCAGGCTCTCGATCCAGCCGCGATCCTGCGCCCACGCCTAGAACCGACAGACCGTGCGGACCCGATCGTTCACGGTCGAGCGTGCATAGGGCCGCTTCGTATGCGGGCTCGGCTGTGACAGCATGCGATTGCGCCAGGCCGCAATCTCGGCTTCGCTCACGCCGCGCCAATCGAGACCCGTTTGCTCCAGGCTGTCGAACCAGTCGTGAAGATGCTCGCCATAGGTGCGGATCGTTTCCGCCGCGTGGCTGCGGCCGGGTATCGTCGCCAGCTCTATCAGCCAAGCAAACGCCGGCTCGATGATCGCCATCCGTTCCGACAGCAGAATCGGAAAGCCCGTCGGGATTGCGGCATAGCCCATCGCCGCCCTGATGATCCGCACCACGATCTGTCCTCTTTGCTCGCCGTCGCTCAAAACGACACAAGACACTCGGCAGGACCCAAAGCCCTGCGCAGCAATAAAGAAGACAGCTTTCCGAACCGGGTGTTATCTTGAGCGGAGCGCCTTCGGCGCACTCTTCTCTTTTGAATGCGAGGGGTTCCCCTCGCGCTCCCCCGTTCGCCACGTGGCAGGGGTGCAGGACTTCGCCTGCACCCCATCAAATAGTTTGTGGTGTCGCCGCCGCGTCAAGCGTTGTCCTCGCTTCGCTGCGGGAACGCTTGACTCGGACGTCTGTGTGCCTCCTTCGAAACGCCCCGCTAAGGTCATCGATTCCCATGACGGACCGAAGACTCTAAGAGGACAGTTGCAACACAGAACCTAAGAGCGCTTCGCGGGCGATGTTCTCGATCATCGAGCGCATGGCGCCGTTGTCGTTGGCGGCCTCGTCGACAAGCACGTCGATCTCCTCGAGGCCGGCGGCGATCGCCTGCTTCACGCGGCGGTGA
>JAQBZY010000114.1 GCA_027620395.1 Pseudomonadota bacterium | reverse complement strand
CAAGATCCGATAGACATTGTTTTCCGGCTGTGGCTCGGTCAACCCCAGCGAATTGACCTGCACCCCGTAACGGAAGCGGCGCATCTTTTCATCGGAAACGCCGTAGCGCGTTTTGGTGATGTCGTCCCAAAGCTCGGTGAAGGCGCGCATCTTGCACATCTCGGTGACGAAGCGCACCCCAGCGTTGACGAAGAAACTGATCCGGCCGACGACGTCGGCGAATTCCGCGTCCGGCACACGGCCGGTGGACTTGACGGCGTCGAGCACCTCGATCGCCGTCGCCAGCGCAAAGGCCAGTTCTTGCACCGGCGTCGCGCCGGCTTCCTGCAGGTGATACGAACAGACGTTGATCGGATTCCATTTTGGGATTTCCTTCACCGTGAAGCTGACGGTGTCGGAGATCAGCCGCATGCTCGGCGCCGGCGGGAAGATGTATGTGCCGCGCGACAGATACTCCTTGATGATGTCGTTCTGCACCGTGCCGGAAAGCTTTTCGCGGGCCACGCCCTGCCGTTCGGCGGTGGCGACATAAAGCGCCAGCAGCCACGCCGCCGGCGCGTTGATGGTCATCGACGTGTTCATTTGATCCAAGGGAATGCCGTCGAACAGCGTCAGCATGTCGGCCAAGGATGATATCGGCACCCCGACCTTGCCGACTTCGCCCCTGGCCAGCGGATCATCGCTGTCGTAACCGGTCTGCGTCGGCAAATCGAAGGCGACGGAAAGGCCGGTCTGGCCCTTTTGCAGATTGGCCCGATAAAGCGCGTTTGAGGCGGCGGCGGAGGAGTGGCCGGAGTAGGTTCGAAAAAGCCATGGCCGGTCGGCCTTGGCTGAACTTGCAGGGGCCGCGGACTTCGCGGACGCGGGAGACGCTTGGCTGGCGCTCTTGTAATTTTCTGCCATTTTTCGCCCCCTCTTTGTATGAAAACGATAAACCGTCGGCGATCTTGGGTAATTTAATTCCGTTTCCGTCGACAAGATTGCCAGATCGTATCAACTTGTGCATTGCGAAGAAAAGCATAAACGTCTAGCCTTTTATTGCGTTGCAATAATGTAGCGGCGCGGCGGCACCAGGCGACGGGAGGCGTTCTTGGCTCCGTGAGGCATATAAGAGGGGGCGTCATGACCGAAACCGCTGGAATCCTTCAATTCCACCGCGAATTGCCGAAACAGGATCTGTACGAAGTCGGCGATATCCCGCCGCTCGGCCACATCCCAAAAAATATGTACGCCTGGGCGATTCGCAAGGAACGGCACGGCGACCCGAGCGTTGCAATGCAGCGCGAAGTGGTCCCGGTTCCGGAATTGGACAGCCACGATGTCCTGATCATGGTGATGGCCGCGGGCGTCAACTACAACGGTGTCTGGGCTGCACTCGGCACCCCGATTTCGCCGTTCGATTATCACAAGGCCGAATACCACATCGCCGGCTCCGATGCGTCGGGCATCGTCTGGGCGGTTGGATCGAAAGTGAAACGCTTCCAGGTCGGCGACGAAGTCGTCGTGCACTGCAATCAAGATGATGGCGACGACGAGGAATGCAACGGCGGCGATCCGATGTTCTCGACCTCGCAGCGGATCTGGGGCTACGAGACACCGGACGGGTCGTTCGCGCAGTTCTGCCGCGTTCAGGACCGCCAATGCATGGTGCGCCCGAAACATCTGACGTGGGAGGAAAGCGCCTGCTACATGCTCACCCTCGCCACTTCGTACCGGATGCTGTTCGGACACCGGCCGCACATTCTCCGCCCCGGTCAAAACGTGCTGGTTTGGGGTGCGTCGGGCGGATTGGGCTCGATGGCGGTGCAGTTGATCGCGGTCGCCGGCGCCAACGCCATCGGTGTGATCTCGGATGAAGACAAGCGCGGCTTCGTGCTCGGGCTCGGCGCCAAGGGCGTCATCAATCGCAAGAACTTCGATTGCTGGGGCCAACTACCGCCGGTCAACGGCGACGGCTTCGGCGATTACATGAAGGAAGTCCGCAAATTCGGCAAGGCGATCTGGGACATCACCGGCAAGGGCAACGACGTTGACTTCGTATTCGAGCACCCAGGCGAGGCGACGTTCCCGGTCAGCTGCAACATCGTCAAGCGCGGCGGCATGGTGGTGTTCTGTGCCGGCACGACAGGTTTCAATCTGACCATGGACGCGCGCTTTGTGTGGATGCGTCAGAAACGCATCCAAGGCAGCCACTTTGCCAACCTGATGCAAGCCAGCCAAGCCAACCAGTTGGTCATCGAGCGGCGCATCGACCCCTGCATGTCGGAAGTCTTCTCGTGGGAAGACATCCCCGCCGCGCACGTCAAGATGCTGAACAACCAGCACAAGCCCGGCAACATGGCGGTGCTGGTGCAGGCCAAGCTGCCTGGCCGGCGCACCATCGAGGACTGCATCGAGGGCTGAACGGAACATGGATGCCAACGTGACCGGAACCGGCACAATCAGCGCGTTGAGAGAAGATATCCTCGGCCTTACCGCCGACGCGCTGCCGGCGGCCGAGACGTTGCTGTCTGTCGCTCGGCGCACGGTCGGCGACATGGGCATCGAGGGCGGCCGCATCGTGCCGGCGAAGATCGATGCCCAGCAAACCGCCGTGCACGGGCTTTCCTGGTTCGCGACCTATGTCGAGGGTCTGCGCCAGATGCGCGGATGGGCCGGGCGGCTCGATCAGGAAGGCCGGCTCGACCGACTCGAGCGGCTGATGCTGCAAGCAGCCTACGGCGAATACCTCAATCAGTTGCAAGGCGGCATCGCGATCAGCCAGGTCGAGATTGTCAGGCCGGCCGATCTCGGGATTTCGGAAAGTGATTTGGCGGCATTCCGAACCGAACCGGTCCTGACCCTCATGGCCAGCGGCAATACCGAAAAAGTGCGCGCGGAAATCGCTGGGCTAATCGAGCATGGTGATTTCGGTCATGCCGGCCTCGACGACGAGACGTTACAGTTGATCCGCGACCAGTTCCGCCGCTTCGCCGAAGAGCAAGTGCAGCCGCATGCGCACGACTGGCATCTCAAGGATCAATTGATTCCGATCGGTATCGTCGAACAGATGGCCGAGCTTGGCGTGTTCGGGCTGACGGTGCCGGAACAATGGGGCGGCTTGGGGCTCGGCAAATTGGCGATGTGCGTCGTCACCGAGGAATTGAGCCGCGCCTACATCGGCGTCGGATCGTTGGGCACGCGCTCGGAAATCGCCGCCGAGTTGATCCGGCTTGGCGGCACCGAGGCACAGAAGCAGATCTATTTGCCGAAAATCGCATCCGGAGAAATTCTGCCGACCGCCGTCTTCACCGAGCCCAACACCGGCTCCGATCTAGCATCGCTCAGGACCCGCGCGGTCCGCGACGGTAATGTTTACCGCGTCACCGGCAACAAGACCTGGATCACGCACGCGGCCAGAACCGACATGATGACGCTGTTGGTCCGCACCGACCAGGGCCAGCTAGGCTACAAGGGGCTTTCGATGCTGCTGGTCGAGAAACCGCGCGGCACCGATGCCGATCCGTTTCCGAAGCAGGGCATGAACGGCGGCGAGATCGGCGTGCTGGGTTACCGCGGCATGAAAGAATACGAACTCGGCTTCGACGGCATGGAAGTGCCGGTATCGCAATTGCTGGGCGGCGAGGAAGGCCAAGGTTTCAAGCAGCTGATGGCGACCTTCGAATCGGCCCGCATTCAGACCGCCGCGCGCGCCATCGGCGTCGCCCAAAACGCAATGGAGCTTGGTCTCCGCTACGCCGTCGACAGAAAGCAGTTCGGCAAACCGATCTACGCCTTTCCGCGGGTGCATGGGAAACTCGCCTGGATGGCGGTCGAGACCATGATCGCCCGTCAGATCACTTATTTCGCCGGTCGCGAAAAAGATAGCGACCGCCGCTGCGACATCGAGGCCGGGATGGCGAAGCTGCTGGCCGCCCGCGTCGCCTGGTCGAATGCCGACGCCGCCTTGCAAATTCACGGCGGCAACGGCTACGCGCTCGAATATCCGATCTCGCGCGTGCTTTGCGACGCCCGGATCCTCAATATCTTCGAAGGCGCCGCTGAAATTCAGGCCCAGGTCATCGGCCGCGGCCTATTGGCACAGAGGAATTGACGATGACGCCCGACGCCGCCGGCTTTCGAGACCCCGAAATCTGCACCCGTATTGCCGATGTCGTGGTCAGACCGGCCGAGGACGAAGATGCCAACGCGGTGATCCAATTGATCGACGATGTTTATCGCGAATACGCAGGCTGCGTTCTGTTGGTCGATGAGGAGGAACCGACGTTGCGCCGTCCGAAAACCGCCTACGCCGAACTCGGCGGCCGGTTCTGGGTCGCCGAATGCGGCGGCCAAATTTGCGGCACGGTGGCGCTGACGCCGACCGACGCGCCGGGCGTCGCCCGCTTGAACAAGCTCTATGTCGCGGCCGGCGCCAGGGGCCGCGGCGTCGGGCGGGCGCTCTGCGAACTGGTCGAGCGCTCGGCGAAAGCTGACGCGCGGGCTGACATGCTGATGCTGTATACCGATTCGCGGTTTCTCGCCGCGCACCGGCTTTATGAACGGATCGGCTACGTGCGCCAGCGCGGCACCGTGCATCGGGCCGACGCGTCGCAATCGATCGAATACGTGTTCACCAAAAGGCTCTGAACTAGCGCGTTCCGATGCCCGAGACGACGGCGTCGCAATCGATCATGCACGTCTATCTTAAGCGGACCTGAGCGACGGTAATGCCGCGCCGCATCCTTCGAGACGGCGCTACGCGCCTCCTCAGGATGAGGAGGCAATTCCCAATCGAGCCGCATCCTGAGGAGGACCGCAGGTCCGTCTCGAAGGATGAGGCACCAGCAACCCGGCCTCGCCGTTGACAGTCGCCGGGAAAGCTGAATTGATCGGCTGGCATGGTCATGAGCGAGGGTCCGATGCCGGTGCCGGTCGAACTTTATGTCCCGTTCCTGATCGCCGCCGTCATTCTGATATTGATGCCAGGACCGATCGTGTCGCTGGTGATCGCCAATTCCTTGAAACATGGCACCCGGACCGGCGTGTTGACGGTGATCGGCGCCAACATCGGAACATCCATGTTGCTGACGCTGGGCGCGCTCGGCCTCACGACGGTCCTAGCCTACGCCGCCGATGTCTTCGAATGGGTGCGCTGGGCCGGTGTCGCCTATCTGGCCTATCTCGGCGCCAAGGAGTGGCGGCACGTGTTCAAACCCGCAGCCGTCACGACGTCACCACCAGACGAGAAACCGAAGGGCGTCTTCTGGCACGGCTTCGTCGTCGCCATCACCAACCCGAAAACAGCGTTCTTCTTCGTCGCCTTCTTCCCGCAGTTCATCGATGCCGATCGCCCGGCCGGACCACAACTCGTCATGCTTAGCGTTACCTTCATAGTCCTCGCCGTCTTGCTCGACGGCTCCTACTCACTGGTCGCCGGACGCGCGCGCGGCTGGCTGGCCGGCGCCGCGAAGGCGCGGCTCCGGCATGGCATCACCGGCACACTCTTGATCGGCACCGGCATCGGCCTCGCGTTGGCGAGACGTTAGGAACCGTATTTCAGTGGATCGCAGCCTGTTCCGGTGGGGCGTTTAACAGTGGCAGAAAATCGAAACCGGATAGCGCCTCGATCCGCTCGAGCGGCACCCGCGCCGCTTCCAAACGCTCCCGGAAATCACGCTCAGCGACAAATTCGGATGAGTGTTCGAGCAGCCACGCCTCAATGGCCGGTTTTCCGGTTTCCGTCCGCGTCACCACGATCTTGAAGAAATGCGTTGCTAGCGCCAATCGTTTGTCGCCGGCCGGCGGGCCAACTCTGATGGCGGCGTTGGCCGCGTCCGGATGGC
>JAQBZY010000113.1 GCA_027620395.1 Pseudomonadota bacterium | reverse complement strand
GGCGCAGGATCACGGGTCTGCATCGTTCCAAGCCAACCGTTTCACCTCCGAGAAAATCCATGCCGCGAGCCTCGCCGATCCGGCGTCGATCTGGTGCGACAGCTGATCCGGAACGTTGACAGGCATGGCGCCTAGGGCGATGTTCCCAGGCGCTCTTCACAGTTCACGGGGAACCTCCCAGATGGTCCTGAATGTCACTATTGGCCTTGCCGAACAGGTCGGAGAAATCGCCCGCGCCGCCGGCCGGGTGATCATGGACATCTATCAGACCGACTTCGACGTCGAGCGGAAGGGCGATAATTCGCCGGTCACCGCCGCCGACCGTGACGCCGAGGCGCTGATTGTCGAATCCCTCCGTGCAACCTTCGGCACCGACTACCCGATGATCGGCGAGGAAGCCGCCGAAGAAGGAAAATTGCCTAACGTCGCCGGTGGGCCGTTCTGGCTGATCGATCCGTTGGACGGCACCAAGGAGTTCGTGTCGCGGAACGGCGAGTTCACCGTCAACATCGCGTTGATCGAAAACGGCAGGCCGGTCCTGGGCGTGGTGCACATGCCGGTCAGCGACGACACCTATCTGGCGACGCCAGCCGGCTCGTTCGCGCAATATGGCGGCACTGGGTTGGCAACGCAGATATCGTGCCGCACGGCGCCAAGCGCTGGCATCACGGCGATCGCATCGCGCTCGCACGCCACGCCCGAGGTCGAGGATTTTCTCAAGCACTACAAAGTCATTACCCGCCTCACGGCCGGATCGTCCTTGAAGTTCTGCCGGGTCGCCGAGGGCAAGGCCGATCTCTATCCGCGCTTGGGCCCGACCAGCGAATGGGACACCGCCGCCGGCCAGGCGGTTCTGATGTATGCCGGCGGCGAGGTGGTGACCATCAACGGCCGCCCGCTCAAATACGGCAAGCCGCGCTTCCTCAACCCGCATTTCATCGCTCGTGGGCCCGGCGTCCCCAACCCGCAGTGACTCCCAACAAAGCACCGATCGAGCCGTTGTCCGACGCCAGCATCGAAAAGGCGGCGAAAATTCTGGCTGCCGGTGGCCTGGTCGCCTTTCCGACCGAAACCGTTTACGGACTTGGTGGTGATGCCACCAACGGCGAGGCCGTGGCCCGCATCTTCGCCGCCAAAGGCCGGCCGAGTATCAATCCCCTGATTGTCCATGTCGCCGATCTCGCGGCCGCCCGCCGCACCGCGGCGTTCAATCCCTTGGCCGATAAGCTCGCCGCCACCTTGTGGCCGGGGCCACTCAGCCTGGTGTTGCCGGCTCGCTCAGACGCCGGCATTTCATCTTTGACCAGCGCCGGGCTATCGACCGTCGCGGTTCGGGTGCCAGCAAGTGCCGCGGCCCGGCAATTGTTGACGGCCTGCGGCTTGCCCATCGCGGCACCAAGCGCTAACCGCTCCGGCGGCATCAGTCCGACCCGAGCGGCGCACGTTCAAACGTCGTTGCCGGGCCCGGACGACGGCGGACCGGCGTTGATCCTGGATGGCGGCCCCTGCGCGGTCGGGCTCGAGAGCACCGTCGTCGATTTGTCGACAGAGACGCCGACGCTGCTGCGCCCGGGCGGCGTCGCGTCGGAAGACATCGAGGCCGTGATCGGCCGGCTCGCCATTGCCGGCAACGATGACCTAGCGCCGAAATCGCCCGGCATGTTGAGCCGGCATTACGCGCCGGCAACGCCGCTCCGGTTGGAGGCACGGCGAGCGGAGCCGGGCGAGGTGTTTCTGGGCTTCGGCTCCGTCGAGGCGACTCCAGGGCTCAACCTCTCGCCCAAGGCCGATCTGATCGAAGCGGCGGCGAATTTGTTCCAGTATCTGCACCAACTCGATCAACGGAGCGCCACTGCCATCGCCGTCGCCGCCATTCCCGAGCATGGGCTCGGCCGCGCCATCAATGATCGGCTCCGCCGCGGTGCGACGCGATAGTCGCCGCCGACAGCGCTTGAACGATGACGGTCGAACGGCCATCATCCGCCATCAAATTTCCGGTGTCCCAGATGATCGACAAGTCCGCCGCCCTTGAGAAAATACGCACCCTCGTCGGCGACAACAATGTCGTCACCGGAGGGACGGCGCTCGACGCCTACAACACCGATTGGCGCGGGCTTTTCAAGGGAAGCTGCCGCTTTGCGGTGCGGCCCGGTTCGACCGAGGAAGTGGCCGAAATCGTCAAGATCGCGGGTAGTGCGAAATTGCCGATCGTTCCCTTGAGCTGCAATACCGGTCTGGTTGGCGGCGGCATCACCGAAGATGGGATCATTCTCTCGACCGAGCGGATGAACAAGATCCTCGCCGTCGACCCCGTCAACTCGACCATGACCGTCGAGGCCGGCTGCATCCTGGCCGACGTCCAGAAGGCCGCCGACGACGCCAATCGGCTGTTCCCGTTGAGCCTCGCCGCCGAGGGAAGCTGCCGCATTGGCGGCAATCTTTCGACCAACGCCGGCGGCGTCAACGTGCTGCGCTACGGCAATGCGCGCGATCTGGTGCTCGGCCTTGAAGTCGTCTTGCCGGACGGCCGGGTCTGGAACGGGCTGCGCGGGCTCAGGAAGGACAACACCGGCTACGAGATGAAACATCTGTTCATGGGCGCCGAGGGCACGCTCGGCATCATCACCGGAGCGGTGCTGAAATTATTTCCGAAGGCACGCCAGACCGAAACCGCGCTGATCGCCCTGAGCGGTTCCGAAAACGTGGTCAAACTGTTCGAGCGCGCCGGCACTGTGATTGGCGATTCACTCAATGCGTTTGAGTACATGAACCGGCTCAGTATCGCGTGCACCTTCGGCATCGGCACGATCCGCGATCCGTTCGCCCTGCCGCACCAAGCTTACGTGTTGATGGAGGTGACCTCGCCACGGGACGGACGGCACTTGCGCGATGCCCTTGAGGAATTTCTCGGAGCCGCCCTCGAGGCTGGCGAAATCGAGGACGCAGTCATCGCCGAAAGCGGCCAGCAACGCGACGAGCTTTGGAAAATCCGCGAAACCATCCCGGAAGCGCAATCGCACTTCGGTGGCTCGATCAAGAACGACGTCTCTATTCCAGTATCGCGGGTGCATGAGTTCCTGACCCGCGCCGATGCCGCCGTCGCCAACGTCGTCGAAGGCATCCGGCCTTGCTCGTTCGGGCACATCGGCGACGGCAACATCCACTACAACCTGACCCAACCGGAGGGTGCCGACAGGGCCGCCTTCATGGCCGAGTGGCACAAGGTGACCGACCTCGTGAACGACATCGTGCACGATCTCGATGGCAGCTTCTCGGCCGAACACGGTATCGGCAAATTGAAGCGCGCCGAACTGGTGCGCTACCGTTCAGGCGTCGAGATCGAGTTGATGCGGACCCTGAAGGCGACGCTGGATCCCTTGGGGATCATGAATCCGGGCAAAGTCCTATAGAGCGAGCGATATCAAATCATCCTTCGAGACGCCCGCTTTGCGGGCTCCTCAGGATGAGGAAGAATAAGCAAATAAACGTCCCATCCTGAGGAGGCCAGTTTCCGGCCGTCTCGTGCGCGAAGCGGGCGGAATGCTAGGATGAGACCACCGCCCGTCAGGATGGGGATTGTTGCGCGTTCGAGCGGCGGCGTATATTCTCACATCATCGGGCCAAAGGCAGACGCCCGGTAACTCCAAGACGCTTGGCGTCCAAGAGCTGCCCTTACTAATGACCGTCCCTGATGACTAATTATGGGCGAGAGTGAGGGTTCATGGACGCGACGACGAAATCAGAAAATCAGTCTCTGCAACATCCGAGCTTCGGCGAGGCGGCAGTCTATTGGACCAAGCTCGGCTTTTTGAGCTTCGGCGGCCCGGCCGGCCAGATCGCCATGATGCAGACCGAATGCGTCGACAAGAAGCGCTGGATTGATCAGGGCACATTTCTGCGCGGGCTCAATTACTGCATGCTGCTGCCGGGACCGGAGGCGCAGCAACTCGCCGCCTACATCGGTTGGCGGTTGCACGGATTCTGGGGCGCAATCTACGCCGGAACGGCGTTCTTTGTGCCCGGCATGGTGTTGATGATCGCGCTCGCCTGGCTGGCCGCCCAACACGGCGACCAGGGCCTGGTCGGCGCCGTCTTCGCCGGCATCAAGCCGGTGGTGATGGCGGTCGTCGCCGCCGCCATCTATCGGATCGGCAAACGCGCCTTCAAGGGGCCGGTGCCGCCGGTCCTGGCCGCCATGGCCTTCGTCGCATTGCAGTTCTTCTCGGTCCCGTTCCCGATCGTGATCTTTGCCGCCGGCGTGTTCGGCATCGTGTTGGCGCGAATGATTCCGGGCTGCCTCGCCGGTGGCGGTCACGGCCACGACGCCCCCGCCGGCCCCGGCTCTGAGCGTGGCGCCGATGCCGAGCTAGGACGCTTCGTGCTGCTGACGATTGGTTTTGCGGTTATTTGGGCCGCGCCAGTCGTGCTGTGCATTCATCTACTCGGACGCAACCCGTTCGCCGATGTGGCCGAGCTTTTCACCTCCGCCGCATTCGTTACCTTCGGCGGCGCCTACGCGGTCCTGCCCTATGTCGCCAATGCCGCCGTCAACACCTATCACTGGATGAGCGGCACCCAGATGATCGACGGGCTGGCGTTGGCCGAAACCACGCCGGGGCCGTTGATCATGGTCACCACCTACGTCGGTTTCTTCGCCGGCTGGGCGACCGAGGGCGGCAATCTGGTCCGCGCCATCTGGGCCGCATTGCTGACCACGCACGTCACGTTCCTGCCGTCGTTTTATCTGATTTTGATCGGTGCGCCCTACGTCGAGCGGCTGCAGAGAATCGACTGGGCCAAGAACGCCCTATCGGCGATCACCGCCGCCGTTGTCGGCGTGATCCTCAATCTGGCGGTGTTTCTCAGCAAGGCGGTCCTGATCGCGCCCGACGGTTCGCCGCATTTGCTCGCCATTGGCGGCATGCTGGTGGCGTTCGCGCTGCTGATCAAGGGTCGGATCGGCGTGCCAGCCCTGGTCGGATTGGGTGCCGTCGTTGGTGCCGCCGGCATGCTGATCGGCTGAGCCGGAGTTCAGGCAGCGACGTGAAACGGCAGAACCGCCGTATCGCCATGCCCCTCGGAAACCAACATATGCGACTCCGGCACTTCGCGCCAATGCTCGCCATCGGCATCCAAGGGCTCGGAGACGATCAATAGCCGCTCGCGGCTTGGCCACCAGAACAACGACGGCGGCTCGGGATTGCTTGAATACCTGAGCGCATAGAGCGTGTGCCCGTCGGCGAGCGCCGCCGTCATCCGAAACGGCTCGTCGACGCCAGATTGTTTCATCACTTTGAGGATGGCGCCGATGGTTTCGGAAAACGCCTGCGCCGGATCGTCCTCGATCCCGAAGCCGAACATCAAATTAAAGAACAACTCGCTATCCGTGGTGCCGGTGCGGTTATGGTAATGGCTGTCGGGAATCAACCGCTCCAAGTCGCGGCGAATTTTCTGATAGCCGCCGATGACGCCGTTGTGCATGAACAGCCATTTACCGGACCGAAACGGATGGCAGTTGGCACATGATGTCTCGGTGCCGGTCGAGGCGCGAACGTGCGCGAAGAAAAACTCCGATGAAAGCTGATGCGCCAGGTTGCGGAGATTGAAGTCGTTCCAGGCCGGTAGGACTTCCCGGTAAAGACCAGGTGTCTGGCGGCCGCCGTACCAACCGACGCCGAAGCCATCGCCATTGGTGGTGATGGCCGAATAATTGGCGTGTTGGCTTTGCCGGATCAACGAATTCTCAGGCTCGAACAGCAGGCTGTCGAGAAATACCGGCTCGCCGATATAAGTCATCCAACGGCACATGGCGCACCTCCGGGGCTATTCATACGCTTGA
>JAQBZY010000112.1 GCA_027620395.1 Pseudomonadota bacterium | reverse complement strand
CGGCCCGCCGCCGACCGTCGCGCCGGCGGCCAAAAAAATCGATTTTGCGCCGTGGATTTTCGGTATCGTCCTCTTAGTCATCGCCGTCTACATGCTCGGCCGCTGACCCGGGCATGATGGCGAAGCGGCTCCTGATCGTCGCGCACAGCCCCTCGCCGAACACGGCGGCGCTCAGGGACGCCATTCTTGACGGTGCCGGGACCGCGGAAATCGCCGGCGTCGAGGTGATCGCGCTCTCGCCCTTTGATGCCGGGCCCGAGGATGTGCTCGCCGCCGACGCGGTGATCCTGATGACGACGGAGAACCTCGGCTACATGTCGGGCGCGCTCAAGGATTTCTTCGACCGCACCTATTACGGCGTCATCGACGACAAGCAGGGGCTTCCGTATGCACTGCTGATCCGGGCTGGTTTGGACGGCACCGGCACCCGCCGCGCCATTGAAAGCATTGCCACCGGGCTCCGCTGGAAGGCGGTTCAGGAACCCATTATCTGCAAGGGCGTGTGGCGGGACGGCTTTCTTGATGATGCCCGCGAACTCGGCATGACGATGGCGGCCGGCCTGGAATCCGGAATTTTCTGAAAATACGGTTTGCTCGAAACCGCCGGGACGGCTCAAATACCGGTCGCATGATCGGAGGGTGGAAATGAGCCGGATTGTTTACGTCAACGGGGAATATCTTAGCGAAGACCAAGCCAAAATTTCGGTGTTCGACCGCGGTTTTCTGTTCGCGGACGGCGTCTACGAAGTCTCCGCAGTCATCGCCGGCAAGCTGATCGACAACGCGGCACACCTAAAACGGCTGGAACGTTCGATGAAGGAATTGCGCCTGACGCCGCCGGCGACGATGGCCGAGATTGAAGCCATCGAAAACGAGATGGTCCGCCGCAACGATGTCGACGAGGGACTGGTCTACATGCAGGTGACGCGTGGCGCCGCCGACCGCGACTTCGCGTTCCCGAAGGATGCCCAGCCGACGCTGGTGATGTTCACGCAGAAGAAAAACTTGACGCAAAATCCGCTGGCGGAAAAGGGGATCGCGATCATATCGATGCCGGAAATCCGTTGGCAGCGCCGCGACATCAAATCGGTCGGACTGTTGGCGTCCTCGCTGGCCAAGCAGGCCGCCATCGAAGCCGGCGTCGGCGACGCCTGGTTCATCGAGGACGGCTTCGTCACCGAGGGAACCTCGAACAATGCTTTCATTGTCACCGACGCCGGCAAGATCGTGACCCGGCACCTCGGCAATGAAATTCTACCCGGGATCACCCGGAAGGCGGTCATGGAACTGGCCAAGCGCGAGAACATCGAGATCGAGGAGCGGCCCTTCACCATCGATGAAGCCTACGAATCGCGGGAAGCCTTCTTGACCAGCGCGTCGGTGTTCGTGATGCCAGTCATCAAGATCGACGGGCATGTCCTTGGCAATGGCGTGCCCGGCCCGGTGACCGTGGCGTTGCGTAAACTTTATCTTGAGATGGCCAAGGCCGGATGACGGTCTAATGAGATTAGACAACAAGATCGCCATCGTCGTCGGCGGCGGGCAGCAGCCGGGCGAGACCATGGGCAACGGCAAGGCGACGGCGCTCCGTTTCGCCGAGGAAGGCGCCACCGTCATCGTCGTCGACCGCGACCAGGCCCGCGCCGCCGAAACCGTCGATGCCATCGCCAAGGAAGGCGGCATTGCGCATGCCATGGCCGCCGACGTCACCAATGAAGACGCCTGCCGCGACGTCGCCGGCAAAACCGCCGAAAAATTCGGCCGTATCGATATTCTGCACAACAATGTCGGCCGCTCCGAGGGCGATAAGCCGACCACGGACATGGACAGCGCCGTTTGGGACGAGCTGATGACCCTCAATCTCAAATCGATGTTCCTGATGTGCAAGCACGTGGTGCCGATCATGCGCGAGCGCAAAAAGGGCGCTATCATCAACATCTCCTCGACGTCGTCGGTGGCGGCGCGTCAGACCGTCACCTACAAGACGTCGAAAGGCGCCGTGAACACCTTCACGCAGCATTTAGCGTGGGAAAACGCACCGTTCGGTATCCGCGCCAACGTCATTTTGCCGGGACTGATCGATACCCCGATGGCGATCGAGCGCCGCGCCCGCGAGCAAGGCGTCGACCGCGACGTGGTGCGCCAGGCCCGGAATCAACAGGTGCCCTTGGAAGGCCGCATGGGTACCGCCTGGGACGTCGCCAATGCGGCGTTGTTTCTGGCTTCCGACGAAGCCAACTACATCACCGGCGTGCTGTTGCCGGTCGACGGCGGGCTGCTGATCAAAATCGGCTGAGCTCCAGAATCCAAAGGACTACAACGATGATTTGCCGGCGCCGGGTGCTTGGTTGGGCAGCGGTGGCGGGGGCCAGCCTAACGTTGGGCCCTGTTATCGCATCGGCTTTCGGCAGCGGTGGTGTGGCAAAACCCAACCCCGGCTCCGGCAAGTTCGAGGCCGAGCTCGGCGGGCGCCGGAACTGGCGCATCCGCGTCTTCTACCATCGGCCCATGGGGACTGGCGCCGACGTGCCGGTCGTTTTCATCATTCACGGGCTGGCCCGCGATGCCGCGAACTACCGAGACGCTTGGGTCCAGCACGCCGAGGCTGGGCGGTATCTGGTCGTTACGCCGGAATTCAGTGTCGAAGACTTTCCGAAATCCCGGGCCTTCAATCAAGGCAACGTCTTGGGCCGTGATGGCGTCCAGGTGCCTGCCGACGAATGGTCGTTCAATGTCATCGAGCGGGTGTTCGATATCATCGCCGACGGCAATGATCTTGGCGCCAAGCAGTACGATCTCTACGGCCATTCCGCCGGATCGCAATTAGCACATCGTTTGAATTGGTTTCTCCCGGAAGCACGGGTCCGCACCATCGCCGCCGCCAATGCCGGCTATTACACTTTCGCCGACTCGGCGCTACCCTATCCGGCTGGCCTCAAGGACCCTCGATTGCGGCAAAATAACATCACCAAAGCCCTGGCCCGGGACATGGTGGTGTTGCTCGGTGCTCACGACATCGATCCGGAGCACAAGTCCCTGCTGAAGAATCCGCAGGCGATGGCGCAGGGGCGGCACCGGCTTGAGCGCGGGCACAACTTCTTCACCTCGGGCCAGCGGCTTGCAAGCACGCTTGGTCTTCCGTTCGGTTGGCGCTTGATCGAGGTCGAGGGTATCGCGCACTCCAACCGCGGCATGGCGCTGGCGGCAGCACCGTTGCTGGGCCGGCCGCACGCGGGTTGACCAGACTCGAAGCGGACTGGCGCCGGGGCTTGCAAATCGCCTATTCTGCCGGAAATCAAGCCGGACTATCGATGCGGAAGGGATATTCCATGCGCCTGCAACACCTTTGCGCCGCCGCCGCGATTCTGATCTCAGCCGTCGGCGGCCCGCCGGCCCGGGCGGAAGAAAAAGTTCTCCATGTGTTCAACTGGTCGGACTATGTCGCGCCCGATACCATTGGACGCTTCTCCAAGGAGACCGGAATCAAAGTCACTTACGATGTCTACGATTCCAACGAGATTCTCGATGCCAAGCTGATGGCCGGAAAGTCCGGCTTCGATGTGGTGTTTCCGACCACCATGCCGTTTCTCGCCCGGCAAGTGCAGGCCGGCGTCTATATGCTGCTCGACAAATCCAAGCTGGTGAATTTCAAGAACGTCGAGCCATCGGTCCTTAAGGCCATCGCCGCCGGCGATCCCGGCAACAAGCACGCGGTCCCCTATATGTCGGCCGGCACCGGCTATGCTTTCAACACCAAGAAGATCGCCGAACTGGCGCCGGGTGTGCCGATCGATAGCTGGGCGCTGATTTTCGATCCGAAATGGTCGGGCAAGCTCAAGGCCTGTGGCATCTCGATCCTCGACGATCCGATCGAAGCCTTTGCCGCCGCCTATGCCTATCTCGGCATCGACCCGGCGAGCGAAAAGAAAGAAGACCTCGAGCGGACAGCAAAACTGATCGAGGGGCTCCGGCCGAACCTCAAGTACATACATTCATCAAGTTACATCAACGATCTCGCCAACGGCGATCTTTGCGTCGCGCACGGCTACGGCGGCGATCTGGTGCAGGCCCGTGACCGGTCCCGGGAAGCCGGCAAGGGTGTCGCCATCAAGATAGTGCTGCCGAAGGAAGGCGCGCAGGCGAATATCGATGTGATGGCGATCCCGAAGGACGCGCCGCATCCGGCCAATGCACACGCGTTCATCAATTTCATGATGCGGCCGGACGTGGTTGGGCCGATCACCAACGCGGTGGGCTACGCCAACGCCATTGTCGGGTCGGATGCCTACGTCGACAAGGCGCGGCTCGCCGATCCGGCGATCTTCCCGCCCAAGGAAGTACGTGAGCGGCTGTTCGTCATGCCATTGAAATCGGCGGCACATGACCGGCTTCGGACCCGCATCTGGACCCGGCTGAAGACCGGTCAATGACGGGCTCGCCGGTCGGGCGTCCGGCGGCGAGCGATCGCCGGGTCATTCTTTCCGTCATCGGTGCGCGCAAGGAGTTCGCTGGCGAGGCGGTCGTCGACGGGTTCGATCTCGACGTTCGGGAGGGGGAATTTTTCTCGCTGCTCGGCGCTTCCGGTTGCGGCAAGACGACACTGCTTCGAATGATCGCCGGCCTCGAGGTTCCAGACGGTGGGCGGTTCGTTATCGACGGCGTCGACATGACCGATGCGCCGCCCTATGCGCGGCCGGTCAACATGGTATTTCAGTCCTACGCGTTGTTTCCACATATGACGGTCGAGAAGAACATCGCCTACGGCCTCAAGAACGAGAACCTGACCCGAGACGCGCGAGCCGAACGCATCGCCGAAGCGCTCCGGCAGGTTGAATTGACCGGCTTCGAGGGGCGCAAGCCGGACCAGCTTTCGGGTGGCCAACGCCAACGCGTGGCACTTGCCCGGGCCATCGCCAAGCGGCCGAAAATCCTGCTCCTCGACGAGCCGTTGGCGGCGCTCAACCGCAAGCTTCGGGAGCGAACGCAGTTGGAACTGGTCAGCCTACAGGAACGGCTGGGGATTGCCTTCGTCATGGTGACACACGACCAGGAAGAAGCGATGACGGTATCGGACCGGATCGCGGTCATGGACCAGGGTGTGATCCGTCAGATCGGTACACCCCGGCAAATCTACGAGAAGCCCGACAACCGCTTCGTCGCTGATTTCGTCGGCGCCGCCAATCTTTTCGATGGCACCGTGGTGGCGGATGCCGAGGGCGAAGTGACGGTGCGGGGGCCGGCCTTGGGCGCGGACATTCGTGTGCTCGCCGACGGCGGCGGCTCGCTCGGTCAGGCGGCGACGGTCATGGTGCGGCCGGAAAAGATCGCCATCGCTCGCTCGCTCGCGGCCGGTGGTGGTAATCAGCTCAGCGGTACGATCAAGGACATCGGTTATCTCGGCGATCTCTCGATTTATCACGTACGGCTCGACACCGGCTGGGTGGTGCAGGCGTCGATGGCCAACAGCCGGCAGTCGACCGAACAGCCGCTCACCTGGGACGAGCGCGTGGAACTGGCGTGGCCCGCCGGCGACGGCGTGTTTCTGACGTCATGAAAGAGAACGGCACGGCGGATGGAAAGCTAGGCCGGCGCCTCGTTCTCGGGCTGCCGTATGCGTGGTTGCTGTTGTTCTTCCTGGCACCCTTCGCCATCGTGTTGGCCATCAGCCTGTCGGAAGCCCGTGTCGGCATCCCGCCCTATCTGCCGCTCGTCGAGTGGAGCGGGGCATCCTGGCCGAAGATCAATGCCAAGCTCGACAACTATCTTTTCCTCGGCGGTGACGCGCTCTATCTGAATGCGTTACTGGGATCTCTCCGGATTGCCGCCACGTCGGCGATTATATGC
>JAQBZY010000111.1 GCA_027620395.1 Pseudomonadota bacterium | reverse complement strand
GTGACCGGCCGTGAAATCTATTTCAATATGGCCGGTCAGAGCCCGAAACTGGGGGTGGCATGAACAATCTCAGGATCGATATCGACCGCCTGATGCGGCGGATCAGGGAACTAGGCAAGATCGGTGCCATCGACGGCGGCGGCGTCTGCCGGTTGGCGCTCAGCGACGAGGACAAGGCCGGCCGAGACATGGTCATGGAATGGATGCGGCAGCTTGGCCTTGCCGTTAGCACCGACAAGATAGGCAACGTTGTCGGTGTCCGGCCAGGCTCCGAGCCGGGCGAGCCGGTAATGACCGGCTCACACATCGATACCGTCGCTACCGGCGGCATTTATGACGGTAATCTCGGCGTCTTGGCCGGGCTCGAAGTGGTGGCGGTTCTGAACGATGCCGGTGTCGTCACCAAGCGGCCAATAGCGGTCGGCTTTTTCACCAACGAGGAGGGTGCGCGCTTCGCACCTGACATGATGGGCAGCGGCGTGCATCAGGGTGCGCTCGATCTCGATGAATGTCTGGATGCTGTCGGCATCGGCGGCAGCAGCGTCCGCGACAACCTGGAGAGGATCGGCCATGCGGGGGACCAGCCGGTCGGCAAAATGCAGGCACATTCGTTTTTCGAACTGCATGTCGAGCAAGGTCCGCTGCTCGAGGAGGAAGGCATTACCATTGGCGCCGTCACTGGGGTGCAGGGCATTTCCTGGACCGAATACACGATCAAGGGTGTCTCAAACCATGCCGGCACGACGCCGATGCGGCTGCGCCACGATGCCGGCTATGCCGCCGCCGCCATTGCCACTGAAGCCCGGCGGATCGCTGACGACATGGGCGGCAATCAGGTCGCGACATCCGGTGTCATAACCCTCAAGCCAAATCTGATCAACGTTATCGCCAAGCATGCGACCGTCACTGTCGATCTCCGGAACACCGACGAGGCGTTGTTGCAGACGTCCGAGCAGCGAATGCAGGCGTTCGTGGCTGATCTGGGAACCTCTGAAGGCGTCGACATCGCAGCCAGGACACTGGCCCGCTTCGAGCCTGTGGCTTTCGACGAGGCAATGATTGATCTAGTCGAAGCGACGGCCCAGGCGCTCGGGTGCAGCGTCCGGCGGATGCCGTCCGGCGCAGGTCACGATGCGCAAATGTTCGCGCCGAATTGCCAGACAGCGATGATCTTCGTGCCATCCAAGGGCGGCATCAGTCATAACGTCCGTGAATATACGGCGCCGGAGGAAATCAAGGTCGGGGCTGACGTATTGCTGCAAGTGATGCTGGCCAATGCGGAATAGGCAATATGGATATCTATAAGCGGCGTCGGAAATGACAAGTAAAGGAAGATAGCATGACCCTCGGCCTGGAGCGCGACATTGCTGACCCGGACACCTACGCTCGGAACGTGCGGCGGTTCAAGGCCGCCGGCATAGAACTGCCGCGCATTTCCGATCTTGCCGATCCGCCGGCGAAGCTTAAGAAACGCGCCGCCGCCATTGCCGATGTCGACCCCGATGCGCCGGACGCCAAAAATCTGTTCCGGGTGCATTGGCACAGCGGTCAGGACCGCCGGACATTGGTCGATGTGCCGGATCATGTCGTTCTTGGGCCGGAAGTGACCGGCGTCGACGCCAAGATCGTGGTCGCGCTCGGCAACCGCTTTCCGATGGTCGCGGCGCACAAGGTTCTAGCCGCCTATGGTTGCCTGGTGCCCAGACTGTTATCCGGAAAATTCGACCCCGAGAGGCATCGCGCGGTATGGCCGTCGACCGGAAACTATTGCCGGGGCGGGGTCGCGATCTCCCGGATCATGGGTTGCCGTTCCGTTGCGGTGCTGCCGGAAGGGATGAGCGTCGAGCGTTTCAATTGGTTGGAGCGCTGGGTGAGCGAGCCCTCGGACATTCACCGCACGCCCGGCACCGAAAGCAACGTCAAGGAAATCTACGACGCCTGCCACGCACTTTCGAAGGATTCCGAAAACGTCATCCTCAATCAGTTTTCCGAATTCGGAAATTACATCATCCACCGCGCCGTCACCGGCCCCGCCATGCAGCGGATTTTCGATCATCTCAATTCGTCGGGCAATCTGCGGGCCAGGGCTTTCGTGTCGGCGTCGGGATCAGCGGGCACACTGGCCGCTGGCGATCATTTGAAGGCCCAACTCGGCACCGATACCTGTGTCGTCGAGGCGTCGGAGTGCCCCGACGTTGCTATTGAACGGCTACGGCGAGCACAACATCCAAGGGATCGGCGACAAGCACGTGCCGCTGATTCACAACGTCATGGGTACGGACTTCGTGATCGGCGTCTCCGACGCCGCATCGGATGAGATTAATCTGGTTTTCAACACCACCGTCGGGCGGGGATATCTTGGCCAGCGCAAGGGGGCCTCGCAGGAAACTCAGGCGCAATTCGGAAACTTGGGATTGTCGGCCGTGGCCAACGTCGTCGGTGCCGTAAAGTACGCCAAGTACATGCGGCTCGGCGCCGACGATGTTGTCCTGACCGTTGCTACCGATGGCGGCGAAATGTACGGCAGTGAAATCGCCATCGCCGAGAAGAAATACCATGGCGGACGGTTCGACGAGCTAGCTGCCGCCGAGGCGTTCGGCCGCTACATGCTGGGTGCCGGCACCGACGACATGATCGAAATGAACCGCCGGGACCGCGAACGGGTCTTCAATCTCGGCTATTACACCTGGGTCGAACAGCAAGGGATAAACCTTGCCGACTTCGACGCCCGGCGCGATCAGGCGTTCTGGGACGATTTGATGCAACTTGTGCCGATCTGGGATCGGATGATCGACGCCTTCAACAAGGGCTGATCGGGCGCGGGAAGGCACGACATGTAATCTGAATCCCGGCACAATCCGCCGGTAGTGATTGGGGGCTGCGGTGTTTGCGGATGGTCTTCTCAAGGGTAAGAAAATTCTGATCACCGGTGGCGGCACAGGGCTCGGCCGGGCCATGGCCGAGCGGTTCATGCGCTTGGGCGCCGCGGTCGTGATCTGCGGCCGGCGCGAGGATGTTCTAGCGGACACATCCAAGGAGTTGGCCGCCGCCACCGGTGGAAATATTTCTTGGCGCGGCATGGACATCCGCGATCCCGATGCCGTCGAGACCGTGGTCGGCGCCATCTTCGCGGACGGCCCATTGGATGGCCTGGTCAACAATGCGGCGGGGAATATCCTGGCCCGGACTGAGACGCTATCGCACCGGGCCTTCGATGCGGTGACGAAGATCGTTTTTAACGGCACGGCCTACGTCACGCTCGCCTGCGCCAAGCGCTGGTTGGATTTGGAACACAAAGCCAGTGTCGTCAGCATCATCACCACCTACGCCTGGACCGGATCGGCTTACGTTCTGCCAAGCGCCATGGCCAAGGCCGGCGTGCTCGCCATGACTCGAAGCCTGGCCGTCGAGTGGGGTGGGCGCGGGCTCCGCTTCAATGCCATCGCGCCGGGCCCGTTTCCGACCGACGGCGCCTGGTCGCGGTTGATGCCGAGCCCGGAAATGGCGCACATCGCCGAAACCAGGAACCCACTCGGACGGGTCGGCGAGAAGGACGAACTGACCTCGCTGGCGGCATTTTTGTTGGCCGACGGCAGCGCCTACATCAACGGCGACGCCATCACCATCGATGCCGGCGAATGGCTGAAGGGGGCGGGGCAGTTCAACTTCGCGGAGATGCTCACCGACGAGCAATGGGCAGCGATGCGGCCCGGCAAGAAGGGCTAGGCGGCGGCGTCTAAGACGGCGGCGTCATGGCTAGCGGCGCAAATTCCTTGAGCGATTCCTCGCCAGCCTCGAAGAAGCGGAACGTCCGCAGTCCGTCCAACACCACGCCGTCATAGCCTTGCCGGATGATGCCATATAGATACGATTTGTCGTTCCCGAAGATGATCTGTTTCCAGCTTGGGCGCCAATACTCGACGAAATAGCGGTCCGGATCGGTCGGGTAGGGAGCGGCGATAAAGGCCGGTGAACCCTCTTTCCAATCCGGTCCCCAGTAATAGCGGTAGCTGGATGCGGTACCGATGTCGATCCGGGCCAGGACCAGACGCCGAGCGCCCAGCTTCTTGTATTTGAGGGTCTCGACCGCCTTGGCGCTCAATGGCTCGCGGCCATGGAACGGATCGACGATGATCATGTCGAAGTTGTTGCCATGGACCTGCAACGCGAATTCGTCCTGACGCCCGAAGGCCGACGGATCCGAGATGTAGGTGAAATTCTTGGCGTCTCGAAGCGTCAGAATGTTGTTCGGGTTTTCATTGTAAGGGCGTTTTGGATAGGGCGGCAGTTCGGTCAGTTGATCGTCCGGGCGGTGCGATACCATGGCGACGAAACCATGCTTCGACGCATCGCGGTAGGCGCTGTCGATGGTGGCCGGGGTCGTAGTCCATGATCATGATCGGCAGGCCATAGTTCTTGGTCATCGCAAGGCGCTCTAGAAGGAACGGCTGGATTTCCTTGCTGGTCGCCAGATTGACCGCCGTTTTGCCGAAAAAGACACCGTTTTCCATCACTCCGTCGATCGAGCGCATGAAGGTTTTTGCCGGCGAGATTTTCTTCTCGTCCTGGACGTCGCGCTTGATAACCAATTCCATGCTGTCGCGGGCCAGCACCAGAAAGCCGCGCCGCTGGCTGTGCGCATAAGTGGCGACGCCCTGTACGAACACCCGCATGTCTTCGCGGAGATCTTGGAGCTTATCGGCGAATTTGTCGGTGGTTGGCGCATCGGCCGACGGTGTCGCGCCCTGGATGCGGGTATATCCGGCGCCGCCGGTCTGTTGCGCAATTGCGGTCGCCGAGGTGCCGAACAGTGCCGGGGCGACGGCACCTCCTAGGACTGCGGTTTGAATCGATATGGGCATATCCGCTCCCGATCTGCCGGCGGCCAAAGCCAACGACATCTAACCCGCAAGAAGCCGTGAAACTTCCTGGGCGATCGCCAGTGACGACGTCAATCCAGGTGATTCTATGCCGTAGAGGTTAACCAGACCTTTCACGCCATGCACATCCGGCCCCTGGATGATGAAATCGGTCTCGGTTCCTTTCGGGAACGTCTTCGGGCGGACTCCGGCGTAACCCGGCTGCAAGGCGCCGTCGGCAAGGCCCGGCCAATAGGTCCGGATCGCGGCGTAGAATTTGTCACCGCGCTTGGGATCGACGGTGTACTCGACGCCGTCGATCCATTCGACATCGGGACCGAACTTGGCCTGATTGCCGAGATCGATGGTGATGTGAACGCCCAAGCCGCCGGCCGGATCGGGGACCGGATAGATCAGCCGCTCGAACGGCGACTTGCCGGCCAATGTGAAATAAACACCGCGGGCAAAATACTGGCCGGGAATGGTCTCCGCCGGAATCCCCTGGATGGCGCGGGCAGCCGGTTGGGCGCCATGACCCGCGGCATTGACGACGGTTGTGCAAAGAAGCTCCATCGGTTCGGCGCCGCCGGCCCGGATCACGATGCCGTCCTTGGTCACTTGGCCGCCAACCAGAGGGCTCATGAACGCGATCATCGCGCCCCTGGTTTCGGCGTCGCCCTGGTAAGCGAGCATCAGGCCGTGGCTGTCGACGATACCGGTCGACGGTGAAAGCAACGCCCCGGCGCAGTGTAGATTTGGTTCAATCCCGATGGCCTCGGCGGCGCTCAAGGGGCGGAGATCGGAAACCCCGTTGGCCTCGGCTTTGGCGCGGATACCGTCCAACAACAGCACATGCGCGGCTTCGGTAGCGACGATCAATTTGCCGAGGCGTTTATGAACGACGCCGTGGCTCTGGCAGTAGTCGTACAGCATGTCGCGCCCTTGACGGCAAAGCTTGGCCTTGTTGGTACCCTTGGCATAATAGATCCCGGCGTGGATGACTTCCGAATTGCGCGCACTGGTCTCGGTGCCGAT
>JAQBZY010000110.1 GCA_027620395.1 Pseudomonadota bacterium | reverse complement strand
GGCGCCGGCGGGATCGACGAAATGCTGACCGACCAGGCCGAGCCACCAGCCGGACTCCGCCGCGGCGTAACACACCAGCCGCCGCCAGTCCGGCGCCGGCATGCTGTCCCGCCTCAATTGATCGAGCCGCACTTCGCCACTGTTCGGATCAAGATCGGCGATGGCACGCAGAAGCAACGACTTGCCGGATCCCGACTTGCCACGGATGGTGGCGCAGGTTCCGGCCACGATGTCGAGGCTGACCGGCTGCAAACCCGGCCGCTGTAAATTGACGATGCTGAGCATCCCCAATGGTGGCCGAACCCGTCGATCTCGACAAGCATGCAACGGTCCTCTAGGGCTATGGGAAATATCACTTAGGGAGGCCGGCATGAACGCAGAGCCGATCTTAGTCCATGCGACCGAGATTTCAGACGCCTGGACCGATTACAATGGGCACATGAACGTCGCCTACTACGTCCTGGTCTTCGACCACGGAACCGACGGGTTTCTCGAATTGATCGGACTCGACACCGGATTTCGTGAACGAACCGGCAGTTCGGTTTTCGTCGCCGAGGCGCATGGCACCTATGACCAAGAAGTAATGGCCGGCGAATCGGTCTATGTCACGTCGCAGGTGCTCGGCTTTGATGCCAAGCGGCTGCACCTTTTTCACCGCATGCACCGACACGTCGACGGCGTCCAACTGGCCAGCAACGAGGTGATGATCCTGCACGTCGATCTGAAAACCCGCCGGGTGGCGCCGTTTCCGGATAACTTAGCTCGGCGCATTGCCGACATCGCGGCCAGCCAGCGGCGTCTGCCGCCGCCCGCGGAGGCCGGCCGGCGGATCGCGATCCCGGTCCGCGACGCATGAAATTCTCTTGGTGAAATTTACCGGCTTTGCGAGACTGACAGCCCATGGGTGATTTGCCTGCCGCCGCGTTCGACTGCCTGCCTTCGCCGATCGTCGTCGTCGATGCCAAAAGACGGGTGCTACACGCCAACCGGGCCGCGGTCGATCTGATCGGGGACGGCGGCGAAGGGCTGGATTTGGCGCACAGGCTCCGCCACCCGCGCGTACTCGACGCCGTCGACGAAGTCCTGAACGGCGCTGCCGAGCGCATCGGCGAGTTCGATCTGCCGGTGCCGGTTGCCCGCCATATCGCGTTCCGGGTCGAGCGCTTGGCCGGTGCCCCGGCCACGGACGGCTCGGTCGCAGTGCTGACGTTGGACGACATGACGGCCGCCAAGAAGGCCGAGGAAATGCGCGCCGATTTTGTCGCCAACGTATCGCACGAACTGCGCTCGCCATTGACCGCCTTGCTCGGGTTCGTCGAGACCTTGCGCGGACCGGCCAGCGACGACAGCGAAGCCAGGACTAAGTTTCTCAGCATTATGCTCTTGGAGGCCCGCCGCATGGCGCGGCTGATCGACGATCTGCTGTCGCTTTCCCGGGTCGAGATCAACGAGCATGTCGCGCCCAAGGGAGATGCCGATGTCAGGAACGTGCTCGGCAATGTGGTCGATGTGCTCGAACCGCAGGCGGCCGCCCGCGGCATCACGCTCGAATTCGAGACGGCGTCAGTCCCGGCGCCGGTGATCGGCGACGCCGATCAACTCAATCAGGTGTTCCGAAATCTGATCGAAAACGCCATAAAGTACGGCGGCACGGGAAAAGCGGTGTCGGTCAAAATCTTCGCCGCCGAGCGGATGCCCGGAACAAATCGTAATGGCGTAGGCGTTAGCATCACCGACCGGGGACCAGGAATCCCGAAAGAATTGATTCCGAGGCTGACCGAGCGGTTCTTTCGAATCGACAAGGCCAGAACCCAAGATGCCAGCGGGCTGACCAGCACCGGGCTTGGCCTGGCCATCGTCAAGCACATCGTCAGCCGGCATCGCGGCCATCTAAGTATCGAAAGCCAGATCGGCGAAGGCAGCACTTTCACTGTTTATCTGCCGACGCGGACAGCGTAAATCCGGACTTTCCGATCCAACCTCCGGCTTTATCCCCTGCCGAACGGGCGTCGTCATAAAACTTTTATATAGATGTAATAATAAGGACTCTCCTTGGACTTAGTTTTGCGTCCGCGAAGGTCGTGCGGCGAATGCCGCCCGACCCAGCCGAAGCAGCGGGGAATTTCTCCCCTACCAGGTCCAAGCAGGAGTAGCATTTATGTTTCGTAAAACTTTAGGGATGGCCACAATCGCCGTCGTCGCCGTCACCGCATCGGCGGCACAGGCCCGCGACCAAATTCGCATCGTCGGTTCGTCAACCGTATATCCGTTTGCCACCGTCGTCGCCGAACAATTCGGCAAGACGACAAAGTTCAAGACGCCGGTCATCGAGAGCACCGGTTCCGGCGGCGGGTTCAAGTTGTTCTGCTCAGGCGTCGGCGTCGAACACCCCGACATCACCAATGCGTCACGCCGCATCAAGAAATCGGAAGTCGAGAATTGCGCCAAGAACGGCGTCGCCAACATCACCGAAATCAAAATCGGCTATGACGGCATTGTCGTCGCCAACTCGAAGGCGTCGCCGCAGGTGTCGCTGACCCGCAAGCAGCTGTTTCTGGCGCTGGCCAAGACAGTATCGGACGGCAAGGGCGGCCTGATGGACAACCCGAACAAGACGTGGTTCGACATCGATAAGTCGTTGCCGAAGTCCAAGATCGAAGTCCTTGGGCCGCCGCCGACATCGGGCACCCGCGACGCCTTCGTCGAGTTGGTGATGGAAGAGGGTTGCGACCAGTTCGCGGATCTCAAGGCGCTCAAGAAGGCCGACAAGAAGAAGCACAAGGCGGTCTGCCAGGGCGTCCGTGAAGACGGCGCCTATATCGAAGCCGGCGAAAACGACGTTCTGATCGTCCGCAAGCTGGAAGCCAACAAGGACGCCTTCGGCATCTTCGGCTTCTCGTTTCTCGATCAGAACGCCGACAAGATCCAAGGCTCGAAGGTTAACGGCAAGGCGCCGACGTTCGAAGACATCGCCGATGGTTCCTACGCCGTATCGCGTCCGTTGTTCTTCTATGTGAAGGGCGCGCACATCGGCAAGATGCCCGGCATCAAGGAATATGTCGCCGAGTTCACCAGCGAGAAGGCCTGGGGCCCGGACGGCTATCTGTCCACCAAAGGCTTGATCCCGATGCCGGTTGCGGAACGCAAGAAGTTTTCGGCCGACGGCAAGGCCATGAGCAACCTGTTGATGTAATCTACCCGGTTCCCGGAGGCTCGCCTCCGGGGACTTTTTTCGCTTTTGTCTTATTCGTTGACTAGATTATTGCCATTTCTTTCGGGCCCTTGCCCGCTTTGACGCCGGCCGAGCGGGCGTCAGGATCGGAACCACGCTAGATGTCTTTTACGTTCATCCTGACCGCGTTGATCATCCTGACCTTCGCCGGTTTTTATCTTGGCCGGTCGAAAGCCCTTGTCGTCGCCGGCGGCAATCCCCGCAATCTGCATTCAAGGCCGCACTATTACGGATACTTCGTGGCACTTTGGTGCGGCATTCCGTGGTTGCTGATCATCGGCGCCTGGATCCTGTTCGAACCGGCGATCGTGCAAATGCTGGTGATTTCCGGCCTTCCGGCGAATTTGCAGACGCTCGAACCGTCTGGAATGTCGCTGTTATTTAACGATATCCGCAATCTTGCCGCTGGCGGCGCCACGTCGGGCGAAGCCGCCTTTGATCTCCGGCGCGCCGCCGACCATTATAATGACCTCCACCGGATCAGCGTGCTGGCCGCCGCCGCCGCCGCCGCCGTCGTCTTCGCCCTCGCCATCGCCTACTCTCGCCATCTAATCGCCCCCAAGATGCGGGCCCGCAACCGGGTCGAAAACGCGGTCATTGCCATATTGATCGTGTCGTCGACAATCGCGATCCTGACCACGCTCGGCATTGTCCTATCGCTAGCTTTCGAGTCGGTTTTGTTCTTTGCCAAAGTATCACCGGCGGAATTCCTGTTCGGCCTCGAATGGAGCCCGCAGACGGCGCTGCGCAAGGATCAAGTCGGTTCCAGCGGCGCCTTCGGTGCGATCCCGCTGTTCGCCGGAACATTGCTGATCACCTTCATCGCCATGTGCGTGGCGACCCCAGTCGGATTGTTTTCCGCTATCTACATGGCCGAGTACGCGCCGCGCAGCATTCGCGGTTGGATCAAGCCGGCCCTGGAAATTCTCGCCGGCATTCCGACCGTGGTCTATGGATTCTTCGCGGCTCTCACCGTGGCGCCATTTCTTCGCGACAATGGCGCCGCGTTGTTCGGGCTCAATATCTCATCGGAAAGCGCTTTGGCCGCCGGCCTGGTGATGGGTGTGATGATCATCCCGTTCGTGTCGTCGCTGTCCGATGACGTCATCAATGCCGTGCCGCAGAGCCTGCGCGAGGGATCATACGGTTTGGGCGCGACAAAGTCGGAAACCATCAAACGGGTGATTCTACCCGCCGCGCTTCCCGGGATCGTCGGTAGTCTGTTGCTGGCCGTATCGCGGGCCATCGGCGAGACCATGATCGTGGTCATGGCCGCCGGCCTCGGCGCCAATCTGACTGCCAATCCGTTCGAGGCCGTAACGACGGTGACGGTGCAGATCGTGACCCTCCTGGTCGGCGATCAGGAGTTCGACAGCGCCAAGACTCTGGCTGCTTTTGCCCTCGGCTTGATGCTGTTCTTCATCACGCTTTGCCTCAACATCATCGCTTTAACGGTAGTCAATCGCTACAGAGAGCAATATGACTGAGATTGTCATGAATGAATCGGCCAAGACGAATCTCTCCGGAAAAGGAGCTGGCGCCGCCGACGCCGTGAAGCGTGGCCTCAAACGCCGTTACGCCGCCGAGGCTAGGTTCAAGGCCTATGGCATTGCCGCCGTGGCATTTGCATTGTCCGCTCTGGCGATATTGTTCGCGACTATCGTTGCGAGCGGCGCGTCGACGTTCCGCGAAACCGTGATCCAGATCGAAATTCAACTCACCCAAGATGTCATCGATCCGACCGGCGCCCGCGATCACGGAACGCTTGCTACCGCCAACTATCAGGCCTTGGTCAACGCCGCGCTCCGCGAGTTGTTCCCGGACGTCAAGAGCCGTGCCGACCGCCGGGATTTGTCGGCGCTCATAAGCCGCGGCGCCGCCTTCCAATTGCAAAAACTGGTCATCGCCGACCCGTCGCTGATCGGCCGCAAGGTCAGCGTCACGGTGCCCGCCGCCTCCGATTTGGATCTCTATGCCAAGGGCGTCTATTCCCGCTCCACCAGCTCCAGCGATAGCCGGGTCAACGAAAAGCAGATGACCTGGTTCGACGAGATGAAAAAGCGTGGCGTCGTTTCGACCCGGTTCAACACCACGTTCTTCACCGCGGCCGATTCACGTGAACCTGAACTCGCCGGCATCTTGGGTGCCGCCGTCGGTTCATTATTGACCATGCTGGTGACGCTGGCATTGTCGTTCCCGATCGGTGTTGCCGCCGCGGTCTATCTTGAGGAATTCGCGCCCAAGAACCGGATCACGCAAGTGATCGAGGTCAACATCAACAATCTGGCAGCGGTACCGTCGATCGTGTTCGGCCTTCTGGGGCTCGCGGTTTTCTTGAATTTCTTCGGCCTGCCGAGGTCGGCGCCGCTGGTCGGGGGCGTCGTTTTGGCGTTGATCACGCTGCCGACCATCATCATTGCCGGCCGCGCCGCCTTGAGCGCAGTGCCGCCCTCGATTCGGGAAGCCGCGCTAGGCTTGGGGGCGTCGAGAATGCAGGTGGTCGGCCATCATGTGCTACCGCTGGCCATGCCGGGCATGCTGACCGGCGCCATTATCGGCACTGCCCGAGCGCTTGGCGAAACGGCGCCCCTGCTGATGATCGGCATGGTCGCTTTCATCGTCGACATTCCGGCCAGCATCACCGATCCGGCGACCGTGTTGCCGGTGCATGTCTATCTTTGGGCCGACAGCCCGGAGCGCG
>JAQBZY010000109.1 GCA_027620395.1 Pseudomonadota bacterium | reverse complement strand
GGAGACTGTCGACCCGTTCGCAGGCGCCGTGACAAAATCGCCGGAACAGCATCAGCAGGTCGAAGGACATGCTGAGACACCGCCTGCCGCCAAGCTAACTTGACGGGGACGCCGATACGGCGTACTTGAGCCGTCATGTCTCTTCTACTAGTAGAGGGTAGCGTCATGGCGACGGCGGAATCTCAAAGCAAATGGCGGCAGCGGAACCGCTACGTGAAACGGCAACTGAACGTGATGGCCCGGGAAAGCACGCATCGGGTTCTGGACGAACTGGCCGAGAAATTCGATCTCCGTGGCAAGGGCGAGGCAGTGACGTTTGCCGCCTTCATCGCCCAAGCGCTGTTGCAGCGGGCCGATTATTCCAGCGACGCGGCGCGCATCATCGATGACGTCGCCGCCGCCTATCACCGCGACCGCGATCTCTACATCAATTGACATGACCTTGCAGCTTCCAGACAGCACCGCCGTCATCGGCATCATGCGGGACGTGGCGGCAACCGAGATCATGCCCCGGTTCCGGATGCTGGCCGCCCATGAGATCCGCGAAAAGCGCCCGGGCGACAAGGTGACCGCCGCCGATGTCGCCTCCGAGGCGGCGCTGCGGCGACATTTGGCGGAATTGCTGCCGGGAAGCCTGGTCCTGGGCGAGGAGGGCTACGAGACCGATCCCGATAGTCTCAAGACCCTTGGCGGCGAGGCGCCGGTCTGGATCGTCGATCCGGTCGACGGCACCGATAACTACGCCAGAGGCGTACCGCCGTTTTGCGTCATCGTTGCGCTCTTCTGGCAAGGCGCGGCCCGGGCCGGCTGGATTTACGATCCCAATGCCGACGAAACCGTTTGCGCCACGGCCGGGTCGGGCGCGTTTCGCGTCGACAAGACCGGCCAGGAAACGCGGCTCGGAACGCTTGCGCCGCTGCCTTTTGCCGAACAATCGGGCTCGATCGGCAGCAAATTCGCGGCCCGGATGCAAAGGACCGCCGACGCCGCCGGCATCGCCTGCCCAAGCCGTTTTTCGCGCGCCCGCTGCGTTGGGCGGGAGTACATGGACATGGCCCTGGGCCGGCTGCATTTCGCCCGTTTCGCCGGACTTCTGAAGCCTTGGGACCATGCCGCCGGCGCGCTGATCGTGCGCGAGATCGGCGGCCGCGCGGAGGTCTCGGAAACAGGGGCCACCTACGAACCGGGGCCGGTGCTCGAACGCAAGACGTTGCTCGTCACAGGGGATGCGGCATCTTTCGCGCCGCTCGCCGATCTCATTTCGCGGACGGGCTGACTGCCTCGCCCTTCGAGACGCGCGCAAAGTGCGCACTCCTCAGGGTGAGGCGAAATAGAGTCCTCACTCTAGGCGTTCCGGGATCCACTCTCGGGGCAGTGGATTCCGGGGCGGCGCTTCGCACCGCCCGGAATGACCGCATCGTCAATCGAGGTTGACGGTATCCTTGACGATATGCCTGGGCCGGCCGCGAATATCGCGATACATGCGGCTCATATACATCGCGACGATGCCGACGCCGGTCATCAATCCGCCCCATAGCAGCAGCAGGAAAAACACCCAGCCAGCGGTCGCGCAACCAAAGCCCGCCAGCGCCGCCAACCCGCTCAGCATCAACCCACCGGCACCGACGCCGAGCCCGGCCAAGCCGGCCAGCAGCACGGCATAGAGCGGCCACATCGAAAAAGACGTGATCCCGGCGACGAAGGCGTTGACCGGTCCCTTGCTGAAGACGCCAGGGAAGTGCGTCTCGCCGCCGGCGCGGGCCTGACGGTGATACCAAACCTCGGCCCGTTCGAAGCCGACCCACATGGTGAGGCCGCGGAGATAGGGGTTCGATTCAGGCAATGCCAGGAGCGCCTCGACCACCTTACGGTCGAGCAGGCGTAAGTCGCCGGCCTCGACCGGCAATTCGATTTCCGAGACGGCATTGATGATGGCGTAGGCGTATTTCGTCGCCCACATGCGGAACGGGCTTTCGCCGGAACGGCTGAGCCGGCGGGTATAGACTAGATCGGCGCCGCCCCGCCATTTCTCGAACAATTCCGGCAACACCTCCGGCGGATCCTGTAGATCGGTGTCCATGTAGACGACAGCCGCACCCTTGGCCCGTTCCATGCCGGCGAGGGCGCATTCGCTGACGCCGAAACGATTCGACATGGTGATGATCTTAATTCGGGCATCGGCTTTGGCGCGCCGGCCGAGAATATCGAGGGAACCGTCATCGGACGCATCGTTGACGAAAATAATCTCATATGGATGGCCGGCGCCGTCAATTGCCGCGGAAACGCAGTCAATCAACTCGTCGAGGACCGCTTCCTCGTTGCGAAACGAGAACACCACCGAGATCAGTTGGTCTTTGCCGCGCGTCTTGTCCGCCATCGGGAATTCCCTAGATTACTGCCGTCGCCCAATGCCGGCACTATCGCGGCGGTGGGCAAACTGTCAAGTTTTCCGGGGAGTTACTGGCAATAGGTGACGGGGAGCCCGAGCCTGAAGTCGGTCATATACGCCACCCCGTCATTGCCGCCTAAGCGGGAACTCAGGTTGACCGCTCTGGAAACTGGGTCTCGGTTTCGCCGAGATGACGACTTGGGCGATATCTCCAGGGCACCACCGTCGAGCTTAGGCGAACTGGAGCCCGTCCGGTTCGTAGACCACGATCTTGGAACCGACGGAATCGATGCCGACCCGGACCTGCACCAGATCCTTGAGCCGCTCCTTGATTTTGCTCTGCACCTCCGGTTCGGCCACGAACAGCATGAAGCCGCCGCCGCCGGCACCCAAGAGCTTGCCGCCGGCGGCACCGGCGTCCATCGCGGCCTGATAGATTTCATCGACCCGGGGTGTTGTCACGCCGTCGGCTAGTTCGCGTTTCAGCAGCCAAGACTGATGCAGTAACGACCCCAAATCGCGGATCGGCCGAGAGCCGTCTTGCAATATTTCCTCGGCGGCGTCGACCATCTGCTGCATGGCGCGGAGTTGGGGTTGCCGGTTGCCCATGTTGGCGACTTTCTTTTCCGCCATTTCCGGCGCCAAACGGGTGAGGCCGGTAAATACCAGCATCAAGTGATCGACCAAATCCTGGCGCCTCTCGGCATCGACCACGGCCGGCCGGACGTCGAATTCGCCGTTTGGCAGGAAATCGATCCGGTTGAGCCCACCGTAGGCAGCCCAGATTTGATCCTGGCAGCCAACCTGCTCCTGGATCACCTGGTGCTCGATCCGGATCGCTTCGCGCGCTAGATCGCGTTTCGAGACGATGCGGCCCCGAAGGGCGGCGAGGGCGTTATAAAATCCGACCGTGAACGACGACGATGAGCCGAGGCCCGAACGCGCAGGCAAATCGCCATCATGGTGTACCTCGAGACCAACATCGACTTTCTGATCGGTCATCACGCCGCGCACGGCCGGATGCTTGATCTCATCGATGGCCCGAACGTTCTCGACCACGGAATAGACGATGCGGTGCTTATGCTCGAAGAACGGCGGCAGCCGGCGCACCGAAATATAGCAATATTTGTCGATGGCGAATCCGAGCACGGCGCCGCCATTGTTGCCAAACCATGCCCGATAGTCGGTGCCGCCACCGAATAGCGATATGCGGAAGGGGGTTCGGCTGATGATCACGCGCGTGCTCCGCTCTTGATGATGCTTGCCGCCATGGCCAAGCTCTCCGGCGTGCCGATGTCGATGAACGGCACGTTGCCAGCGTCATAGGCGGCAAGGGTGCCGGAAGGCAAGCATTGAAAGACATCGCGCTCCAACGACGGCCCTGGATTGGTCTCGAGAAGCGGCCAGAACGCCGCGCCCAAGGCATAGACGCCGCCATTGATCAAACCGGCGCCGGCGGCCGCATCTTTCTCGCGGAATTTCACAATCCGTCCGCCGTCGGATACCTCGAGCGCACCGTAACGACCGGCGTCGGCGACCCTAACGGCAAGAATGCTAGCCGGCGCAGCAGTCTTTCGGTGCGCTTGGGTGAAATCGCCGAGATCGGCGTCGAGCCAGCTATCGCCGTTTATGACCAGCGCCAGATCGGCTTGGATGTGCGATTTCGCCAGCCGCAGCGCCCCGGCGGTGCCCTGCGGACTTGGTTCGACAATACATTCGATGGCAACGGATGGGTAAGTTTTGGCCGCCAAGTGGTCCGTCACCTTGTCGGCTAAGTGTCCGAGACAAAGGATCATCCGCTTGCCGCCAAAGCTTGCGATCCATTCGACCAGATGATCCAGGAACGGTCGATCGCCGATCGGCGCCAATAGCTTCGGCCTATCCATGAGGACACCGGCGAGCCGGGTGCCAAGCCCGCCGGCCAACACCACCACGTCGACGTCGGCGAGGGGGGCGCGAGCGTTCATTTTAGCCTGCCGTCGACAAGAATAAATTCGTCATCCCGGCGAAAGCGGGGATGACGGCACGTGACATCATTCCACCGCTTCCTGGCTTTCGAGCAATTTTCGCTTCAAGCGGTGCGTCGCCATTTCCTCGATATGATGGCGCGTGTCCCAGCCGAACCGCTGCGCCACCATGTCGAGGTAGCGCTTGCCCTCGAAATAGGCGTGGAACGCCTGATCGCGGAATTTCAATACCTCAGCGGCGCCGACTTTCTCGGTCGGCAGCGGTTGGCAATCGTAGCTGTGCTGCGAATAACCCGACCAATGCTCAGGCAACGCCCAGCCCTTGGCGACAGCCATGGCATAGAGCGGCGAGCCCGGATAGGCCATAGCGGAATAGAAATTGGCGTACTCGCAATTGAGTTCCAGCGCCAGATCGAGGGTCGCCTGCATGCTGTCGCTATCATCGTCGGGAAGCCCGAAGATGAAGTTGCCGGCGACTTTGATGCCGGCGTCCTGGATTTGCCGGACGATGCCGGTGATTTCCGATTGATCGAAGGCTTTGTCGGCGCCATCGCGGACATGCGCCGAGCCCGACTCGATGCCGAGCGCCAGCCATTGAAATCCGGCCTTCCGGAGCTTTTCCAGCATCCTCGGCTTGACCGTGTCGACCCGTGCATAGGCCCAGATGTTGAGATCGCCGAGACCGCGCTCGATGATGCCGTCGCACACCGCCATCACGTGCTTCTCATTCAGCACGAACATCTCGTCGATGAACTTGAAGGTTTTGACGCCATAGGTTTCGCGGAGAAGGGCGATTTCGGCGACCACGTTCTCGGGCTTGCGCATCCGGTAGCGGTTGACGTCGAACGGCGCGTTGATGCAACAAAATGTGCATTTGTAGGGGCAGCCGAGGGACGTGTAGATCGACGCGTATGGTATCCGTGTCTCGAGCGCGCCGAAGCACTGCCAATTGTGCGCCCGATACTTCTCCATCGGCAGCAGATCCCAAACGTTGCCGTGTAGATCTGCGTCCAGATCCTTAATCAACGGCGCCGGGGCATTGATCGTGATCTTTTCGTCCGAGCGCCAGACCAGTCCCGGCACCTCGGCCAGGGCCGTGCCGTCGCCACCGGCATCCAAGGCATCCAGCAGCGCCGTCACCGTCACCGGGCCTTCGCCCTTGCAGGCGAAATCGGCCGCTTCCTCGAGGAGCGTGCGCTCCGGCAGCGCCGAGACATGGCCGCCGACGAAGATGATCGGAATATCGGCGCTCGCCGCCTTGATGGCCCGGGCGGTGTCGCTGGCCGCCACCATCTGCTGCGTCGAGGCCGACGGCTGATGCCCGAACACAATCATCGCCACGAGCTTTGGATTCAATTCTTGGATTTTGGCCGCGATCCGGTCCGGCCCCATGTTCTCGGCCTCGGAATCCATGATCACGATCCGCCGCCCGCGGTCGCGGACATAGCCGCCAATCAGCCGGCACCACAAAGGCGGCTCGATGGCCGTCAATTCGCCACCGAGCTGCTGATAGATCTTTTCCCGTCCGCCCGGATTGACCAGGACGAGATCGACCGGATCGCTTGTCATGCCAACCGCCGTTTCATGG
>JAQBZY010000108.1 GCA_027620395.1 Pseudomonadota bacterium | reverse complement strand
GGAGGTTGACGGGGGTGCGGTTTTTGATGGAGAACGACCAAATGTCCGGGACGTTGATCGATAACCGCCGCACGACCGGTATCGTCCGGGCGCTGTTGGTGACCGCCATGATGGCGTTGCCGGTGGCGCTGTCGGGCTGCGCCGAGACGCAATTCCTGATTCACACCGCTAAGCGTGTTACCCAGCCCGACCAGCCGGCCGCCGGCGGGGGCACCTACAAGATCGGCAAACCCTATCAGATCGAGGGGGTCTGGTACTATCCGAAGGAAGATTTCGAATACGACGAGACCGGCATAGCGTCGTGGTATGGCGTCGAATTTCATGGCCGAGCGACGGCGAACGGCGAGGCCTATGACATGAACGCCCTGACGGCGGCGCACCGCACCCTGCCAATGCCGAGTTTCGTGCGCGTCACCAACCTCGAGAATGGGCGTAGCGTGGTGCTCAAGGTCAACGACCGTGGTCCGTTCGCCAAAAGCCGCATCATCGATCTTTCGCGGCGCTCGGCGCAGCTTTTGGGATATCAGAACCAAGGCACGGCGCGGGTCCGGGTGCAAATACTGGCCGATCAGAGCCGCGTCGTCGCCGTCCGGCTGCAAAACCAGGATCAACTGGCCAGGATCGGAACCCCGATCACCGTCGACCGGTTGCCGAAGGCGAGTGTCAGTTCGGAGTCCATGCCGGCACCGGAAGGCGCCAATTCGTCCCCGGTGGCAACAGCGCCGGTACCGGCACCGACATCGAAACCGAGTGCGCCGGTCACGCTGACCCGCCCGGTCGAGACGGCGGCGGTAAATCCGGTCGATCAAGAAGTGCGCCAGGAGCTGGTTAAACCGACCAAGATTTTCATTCAGGCCGGCGCGTTCGGACGCTTCGACAATGCCGACAGGGTGCGGGCAAAACTGGCCGCACTCGGCAACGTATTTCTCGATCAGGTCGTTCTGAATGACCGCGATCTATACCGGGTCCGGGTCGGACCGATCGCCAATGTCGCGGAAGCCGACCATTTGCTGGGCCGGGTGATCGCGACCGGTTATGGCGATGCCAAGATCATCGTCGATTGACATCGTCATGATATGGTCAAAATTGAAGTCTATTCCGAGGAAACGATGACCAAACACATTGATTATGATTGTTCCGGGCGGCCCACCGGGCGCCTTGCCGGCGCGGTATTCGCGGCGTTTTTGGGTGGCCTGATTTCGGCCACGTCAGTCACTGCCGCCGATATGGAAACCAGTGCCCGCGAGGCTATCCTGATCGACGCCCAGACCGGCACCGTTTTGCTGGCCAAGAACGCCGATCAACCGACGCCACCGGCGTCGATGAGCAAGCTGATGACGCTTTACATGCTGTTCGAGCGCCTCAAGGGGGGCGGCGTCTCCTTGGACAACATGTTCCGGGTCAGCGAAAACGCTTGGCGCAAGGGCGGCGCCAAAAGCGGCGGATCGACGATGTTCCTGGATCCCAACAGTCAGGTCAAAGTCGAGGAATTGATCCGCGGCATCATCATTCAATCCGGAAACGATGCCTGCATCGTGGTCGCCGAGAATTTGGCCGGCAGCGAGGAAGCCTTCGCCCGAAAGATGACCGAAAAGGCGCGGACGCTTGGCATGACTAACAGCACCTTCACCAATTCGACCGGCTGGCCGGATCCGGATCACCGCATGACGGCGCACGATCTGGCCACACTGGCGCTTCGCACGATCAAGGACTTTCCGGAATTCTACGGCTATTTCAACGAGCGCGAATACACTCACAACGGCATCCGCCAGACCAACCGCAATCCGTTGCTGTACAACTATCCGAGCGCCGACGGCCTCAAGACCGGCCATACCGAGGAAGCCGGCTATGGATTGACGGCGAGTGCGGTGCAAGACGGCCGCCGGCTGATTCTGGTCGTCAACGGTTTGGCCACGCGCAAGAGCAGGGCAAGCGAACCGGCGCGGATTCTCGATTGGGGATTCAGGGAATTCGGCACCTATTCTCTCTTTAAGGCCGGCGATGTCGTCGAGACGGCGCCGGTGTGGCTTGGCAAGGCGGCCACAGTGCCACTGATCATCGACCGCGACGTGCAATTGACAATGAAGCGGAAATCGCGCCAAGGCATGAAGGTGATAGTCCGCTACAATTCGCCAGTCTCGGCGCCGATGACAGCGGGCCAACAGGTCGGCACCGTCAGCATTGAAGCGCCGGATTTCCAAACCGTCGAAGCGCCATTGAAAGTGGCGTCGGGCGTCGAGAGGCTGGGTTTGATCAGCCGTTTGCAGGCGGCGATCCAGTTCATTCTATGGGGCGAGAACGGTTGAGCAAGGGGCGCTTCATCACGCTCGAAGGCGGCGAGGGAGGCGGCAAATCGACGCAGGCCGAACGGTTGGCCCTGGCGCTTCGTGACAACAACATCGAGGTCATCCGGACTCGCGAGCCCGGTGGTTCGCCGGCGGCCGAAGATATCCGCGAGTTGCTTGTTTCCGGCGCCGTCGACCGTTGGACGCCGATGGCCGAAGTTCTGTTGAATTACGTGGCCCGTGAAATGCACGTCCGAAATACCATCCTACCGGCACTCGAACTCGGGCAGTGGGTGATATCGGACCGGTTCGCGGATTCGACCATGGCCTATCAAGGCTACGGCGGCGGCGTTGACGCAGAGCGGATCGACGCCGTGCACAAAGCCACGCTCGGCGAATTGCAGCCTGATTTGACGTTGGTCCTCGATCTTCCGCTCGAACAAGGGTTGGCTCGCGCCGGCCGGCGGTTCTTGGAAAAGAAGATGAGCGGCGAAGACCGTTACGAACGGATGGAGCGGGATTTCCATCAGCGCCTGCGCGACGGATTTCTGGCCATCGCCGCAGCCGACCCGGCACGCTGCCGCGTTATCGATGCCGGCGCCGATGTTGACGCCGTCGCCGCCGCCATCCTGGCTGCGGTTAGTGAAAAATTCGGCGTGACCTTTTAGATGGCGCGCGCGGCCATAACCGAAACCGATGCCGACCCGATCCCGCCGCCGCGCCACAACCCGTATCTCCGTGGGCATGGCGAGGCCGAGCGGACGTTGCGCTTGGCCTTCGAAAGCGGCCGTCTGGCGCACGCCTGGCTGATCGCCGGCCCGCGTGGCATCGGCAAGGCGACTCTGGCGTACCGCTTCGCGCGCTATGTGCTCGGCCACGCCGGCACCGCCGCCACCCAAGCGCAAGAGTTGTTGGGCGGTCTCGATCTTGGTCCGGAGCCGGAAACCGGAGACCATCCATCCGGCGAAGGGTTGCTCTACATGTCGCCCGACAGCGGCGTCTTTCACCGCATCGCCGCCGGCGGCCATTCCGATCTCTATACTGCCGAGCGTCGCACCGACGACAAAGGCAAGACGGCAAGTGAAATCGTCGTCGACGATATCCGTGGCGTCGGGCACTTCATGTCGTTGACGGCCGGCGAGGGTGGTTATCGGGTGGTCATCGTCGATGCCGCCGACGACATGAACCGCAACGCCGCAAACGCACTTTTGAAGGTGCTTGAGGAACCGCCGAAAAGGTCCTTGTTGTTGCTGGTCGCGCATAACCCGGGCCGGCTCTTGCCGACGATCCGTTCCAGGTGCCGGAAACTGCAACTGGCACCATTGTCGTCGGCGCTCGTCGCCGAACTGGTGCGAAGCTACGTGCCTGAGATCGCGCCGGACGATGCGCGGGAATTGGCCCGGCTTTCCGAGGGTAGCGTCGGCCGTGCGCTGACGCTGGCGGATGCCGGCGGATTGGAATTGCAGCGTGACATCGCCAACATCATCGGCGGACTTCCGAAGCTGGACGGCTCGGCGCTGCAGGAATTGGCCGGCAAGCTTGCCCGGCAAGGGGCCGATGCCGCCTATCAGTCGGGGATCGAGCTTTACCGCTGGTGGCTTTCTCGAATTATTCTGACGGCGGCGCAAGCCGATGCCGGCCCAGACGTCGCGCCCGACGAGCGCGAAACGCTCGGCCGGGTCGCCGGCACGGCCAGCCTCGACACCTGGCTCGAGCGCCGCGACGCCGCCGAGGATCTGATCGGGGCCGGCGACGGGCTCAATCTCGACCGCAAGCATGTGGTGATGTCATTGTTCATGTCGTTGGCGTAACGCCTACGATGAGGGGATGGGGCTAGCCGGATTTTCCACGGCGCTTGACCGGACTGAACCGGGACACTACCAAAAGCCGTCCTAGGAGAACTTCATGGCCGAGCGCCCGACTTATTATCTGACCACGCCAATCTATTACGTCAACGACGCGCCGCACATCGGGCACGCTTATACGACGCTGGCCTGCGACGTGCTGGCTCGCTTCAAGCGCCTGGACGGCTTCGACGTCAGGTTTCTGACCGGCACCGACGAGCATGGCCAGAAGGTCGAGAAATCGGCTGAGGCCGCCGGCCGGGATCCGCAGTCGTTCACCGACGAGGTATCGCAAAACTTCCGCGAACTGGCGTCGTTCATGAATTTCACCAACGACGATTTCATCCGCACCACCGAACCCCGGCACATCCGCGCCTGTCAGGCGATTTGGCAAAATTTGGTTCAGTCGGGCGATATCTATCTGGATTCCTACGGCGGTTGGTACGCGGTCCGGGACGAAGCGTTCTACGGCGAGGGCGAGCTGGCCACCGGCCCTGACGGCAAGAAGCGCGCACCGTCTGGCGCCGAAGTCGAGTGGGTCGAGGAGCCGAGTTACTTCTTCAGGCTGTCGGCGTGGCAGGAACGGCTTTTGACGTACTACGACGCACACCCGGATTTCATCCTGCCGGAAAGTCGCCGCAACGAAGTGGTGAGTTTCGTCAAGGGCGGGCTCACCGATCTGTCGGTGTCGCGCACCACTTTCAAATGGGGCGTGCCGGTACCTGGCGACGAAGCGCACATCATGTATGTGTGGCTCGACGCACTCACCAACTACATCACCGCCGTCGGTTATCCCGAAACAGAAACCGGCGACTACGCGCGGTACTGGCCGGCCGATCTACACATGGTCGGCAAGGATATTCTTCGCTTTCACACCGTCTATTGGCCGGCGTTCCTGATGTCGGCCGGGTTGGAGCCGCCGAAGCGGGTCTTCGCGCACGGCTGGTGGACCAACGAGGGGCAGAAGATTTCCAAATCCACTGGCAACGTCATCGAACCAAGGGCGCTGGTGCATAAATATGGTCTTGATCAGGTCCGTTATTTCATGCTCCGCGAAGTGCCGTTCGGCAACGACGGCGACTTCTCGCACACCGCCATGGTCAACCGCATGAACGGCGAGCTGGCCAACGATTTCGGCAACCTGGCGCAGCGGGTACTGTCGATGATCGCCAAGAATTGCGACGCGAAGGTGCCGACACCGGGCGCCTTCAATGCCGACGACGAGCGGATGCTCGGCGATGCAAAGGCGTTATTGGCGAGCGTGCGCGGATTGATCGACCGGCAGGCATTTCATCAGGCGCTTGAGGCTATTTGGGCGGTGATCCGTGCCGCCAACGGTTATGTCGACAAGCAGGCGCCGTGGGCCTTGAAGAAGACCGATCCGGCCAGGATGGCAACGGTGCTTTATGTGTTGGCCGAAACCATCCGGCACTTGGCGATCCTAACCCAGCCGGTGATGCCATTGAGCACGGCACGGATGCTCGATCAACTTGCCGTGCCGGAGGATTCCCGCGGCTTCGAGTCGTTTGGAGAAGCCGGCGCGCTGGTTCCGGGGACACCGTTGCCGAAGCCGGAGGGCGTGTTTCCGCGCTTTGTCGAAGAGGTGGCGGAGTAGCCATTTATCGGGAATGACGGTACTTTGGAACCGCCGTCTACCTCACCAAATCCAATATCTCCGTCACTGCCATGGTCGCGATGTCGTTGAATTTGGCGTGGCGCGGGTCGGCCAGGTCGACCAATCCTGAAACCCGGGCGTAGGTTTCGGGAACTGTGAAATCGCGCGCAATAGTGACCCCCTGAGGGGCAGATTTCGCGTCCAATTCTGCCCCCCTCTGA
>JAQBZY010000107.1 GCA_027620395.1 Pseudomonadota bacterium | reverse complement strand
AAATTCCCCTGAAAGCGCATCCGCTGATCGCGCTCCAGGGTTTGACGCTGTTTTGCTGCAATTTCTGGCTGGTCTATGAGGCGGTCCAGTACATGGCAAGCGGCCTCGCGGCGGTGATCTTCTCGACGGCGGTGATCTTCAACATAGTCTTCTCGGCGCTGTTTTTTCGCTCCGCAATCGACGGCCGGACTTTGCTTGGCGCGGCGCTTGGCGTCGGTGGCATCGCCACCGTGTTCTGGCCGCAGATTGCCGCGTTCGACGCGTCCAGCGGCGGTGGAATCGGGTTGTTGCTTGGGCTCGGCGGCACGATTTCGGCGTCGATCGGCATGCAGCTTTCGGCCTTGACGCAAAAACGCGGGTTGCCAGTGGTGCGCACCAATGGCCTCGGCATGGCCTATGGCGCGCTGTTTGCTCTGGTGATCAGTCTGCTCAGAGGCGCCGAGTTCAACTTCGATTGGTCGGTCGGCTATCTTGCGTCCATGTTCTATCTGTCGGCCTTGGCTTCGGTGGTCGCGTTTTGGTCGTTTCTGACCTTGATCGGCCGAATTGGCCCAGCGCGGGCGTCCTACGCGACGGTGATGTTTCCGATCCTGGCGCTGGTCATATCAAGCGTCTTGGAAGATTATGTTTGGACAATTCGGGCCGCCGCCGGGGTGGCGCTGGTGATCGGCGGCAACATCATCGTGTTGGGCCGTCGCCAACCGGACGTCGACAAGGACAAAGCATAGTGCTTCGCCACCTCCGCACCATGGCCCGCTACAATCAATGGGCCAACGGCAAAATCTACGACGCCGCCCGGGCATTGCCGGAAGCGGACTGCCGCCGCGATGTCGGCGCATTCTTTGGCAGCATCCATAGGACGCTTAACCACATCCTACTGACCGACCGGATTTGGTTCGCGAGACTGGACGGCAATATCTATCCGGCAGCCGGCCTGGACACGGTGTTATTTGAGGACATGAACGAACTCCAGAGCGCCCGGGCCGTCGAGGACGCCGCCATCGTCGAGCGGATGGACGCTCTCGATCCGGCCGGCATCGAGCGGATCATCGACTACCAGACGACGGCCGGAACGGCGCTCCACACACCAGCTCGCGAGATCCTCGGCACCGTCTTCAATCACCAAACGCATCATCGCGGACAAGTGCACGACATGATCTCAAGGCTCGGATTCAAGCCGCCGCCGCTCGATTTGATCGCCTACTTGCGCGAAGCCGGCGCCGCCTGAAACCAACCCGCCAGCCGGCGGTCAGAAAATGCAATGCTTGGTGAAGTCGGCGGCTTCGTTGGCGGTCCAGTCGCCCTTCGGCTTGGCCTTCAGACTTTCACACCATTCCTTGGAACCGACCTTTGGTGAACAGGCGGCAAGTGCGGCAATGAAAATCGCGGCAACGGCGAGGCCGAGCAGACGGCGAAAATTGATTCTCATGGCATTCTCCCAAATGATGTTCCGTTTCTTGATAGCCGACACTGCGAGCCGTGTGAAGCGGCATCCGTCAGATACTGGCGACACGCACCACAACCACGGTCATATCGTCATGCGCAACCCTGCCATCCAAGTGCGCCGATACGTGCGCAAGAATTTGCCGGCAGATGGCATCGCTGCTTTACCCGCGCGCTGCCCGGACCGCCCCACGCACACCGTCCATGCCGAATTCGACGTCGGCTGAATTCCGGGCTTCGCGGATTCCATCGGTAATGCAGACCAGCGCCGCATTTTCCGGAAGCGTCAGCTTTTCGGTCGTGTATTGCCAAGCGGCATCGATGCCGAGCGGAATGCCTTCGCCGGCCAATTCCAGAAAGTCGTCGGTGGTGGGATCGTAGAGCAACGCCGGCTCGTGCCCGGCCGACATCCAGTCGATGCTGCGGCTCTCGGCCTTAAGAACCACCGCCAACATCGTCATCGAGCGGCCGCCGGCGGCGTCGCGGGCGAGCTGGCGGTTGACGGCCCGCATCAATTCACCACCGTTGGCACCCGCCTCGGCGGCGGCGAGAATGGTGGCCCGTGCCGAGGTCATCAGAAGCGCCGCGCCGACCCCATGACCGGTGACATCGCCAATGACGGCGGCCATGCCCGCGCCGGTGCCGACGGTCAGCGGCACGAAATCGAGGTAGTCGCCGCCGGTCTCGGCACAAAATAGAACCTGGCCAACGATATCGAACCCAGGCAGGCTTGGTGCCGCCTTCGGCAGCAGATGTTGTTGAATTTCCCGGGCGATATCCAATTCACGCTTGACCCGAACCTGGTCCTCGATCGCCGGCACCATGCGGTTGAAGCCGCGCGCCAGATCGCCGATCTCGTCCTTGCCGTCGGCCTCGACACGAACCGTATAATCCCCCGCCGCCAACCGCATAGCCGCATCGTGTAGCTTCTTTATCGGTCGGGTCAAAGAGCGGGCGGCAAAGACGGCGGCCAATCCCGCCAGCGTCAAGGCAATGCCGGCAAAAACAGTCGCATTCCGCAATTGGTCGGAAAACGCCGTTTGGACGGCGACGTCGGCACGGCCGCGGACTTCATCGACCACCGAATACGGCAACGCGACGACCAGCCCCCAACTTTGCTCGCCGAATTTTCCGATCGGACCGTAAGCCTCGATCCAGTCGCGGCCATCCATCTCGATCCGGGCCAAGCCAGGGGCACCGGCGGCAAGATCGCGGGCGAAGGCGGCTGCGTCCCGGCCGTTGACGGTGATCGGCTCCGGCGTCGGCAAAATTTTCCACTGCCGAGCTTTCGGATCTATCTTGGCCAATCGGAGCACCTTCCGGTCCGGGCCCGCCGTGGCGACGAAGGCGACGGCGTCACCTGATAGCCGTGACGGGCCGAGCGCCCGAGCCAACAGTTCGGCGACGCGGATTCTGAGTGTCACGACTCCGGCGATGCCGCCGTCGGCGTGCTGAATGGCGATGTCCGGACCACCCTCCGCCGTTCCGCCATTGCCGTCGACACTGCTCCAGACGATATTGCCCTTTTCGATGGCGCCGAAATATCAGTCTGCCTCGCGAAGGTCTTCCCCCGGAACATTGCCGCCGCCGGGATAGCTGAGCGTCAGGCCATTGTCGAAAACCGTGAACTGCCGAGCGACGATGCCGCGGTTTTGAAAGTAGACGGATCGACTGACGGCGGTACCGTCGGCCAGCCGCAGCAGCGTATCGCGGAGCTTGTCTTTGGGCGCGTCATTGGCGAGCGAGACGCCGTAGCGCTCAAGATCGGCATCGCGGCGCGGCGGCGGGTCGTCACCGGTAAAGATATAACGGGTCGAAATATCGCGGCCGGCCGGCACGGCGGCGCTTAGCCGCTCGGAGATATCGCTGGCTAGAAACCTGAGCCGGTCCTCGATGCGGCGGCGGTCCTCGGCGACGGCGATGCCGGCTTCCTCGACCGAGCGGCGAATATCGGCGCGGAGCCGCTCTTCCAATGTCGTCCGGCTGTGCTCGATCAGTTCCTGTCCGAGATGCCGCGTCGCATCCAGAAAGACGACCGACGCCGCCAATATCGGCAGCACCGCGATGGCCGCGAAGACGAGAATCAGTTTCGGGCCGAGCTTCATCCCGGACTCCCTCAGGCCTTCATCAATCGCCGCCGACGGTGAGTACCACCTTACCGGTCGACTTGCGGCCAGTCAGGGTGTGCATGGCGTCGGTGACTTGTTCGAGCGGAAAAGTATGCGACACATGCGGTTTCAGCTTTCCGGCCAGGAATAGATCGAACAGCTCGTGGAAAGATTGGCGGATCAGATCGGGCGCCAGCACTCTATGCGCTCCCCAATAAAATCCGATCACCGAGATATTCTTGACCAATAGAATATTGGCCGGGATCTGCGGCACGGTGCCGCTGGCGAAGCCAACGACCAGAATCCGGCCGCCCTGCGCCGTGGCGCGGAGCGAAGCGTCGAATACCGAGCCGCCGACCGGATCGTAAACCGCATCGGCGCCACGGCCATCGGTCAAGGCCTTGACCCGCTCGCGGATGTCTTCCTCACGGTAGTCGATCAGATCGTCGGCGCCGTGCGCCTTGGCGACGGCAAGCTTTTCCTTGCCGCCGGCGGTGGCGATGACGCGCGCGCCCATGGCCTTGCCGATTTCGACGGCGGTCAGGCCGACGCCACCGGCGGCGCCGTGCACCAGAAGGGTCTCGCCCGGTTGCAGTTTCAGTTTGTGTTTGATCCCAATGTGCGATGTGCCATAGACGATCGGAAAGCCGGCCGCCTCGACGAAAGACATTTGGTCGGGAATTTTATAGACATCGGCTGCCTTGGCGACGGCGTCCTCGGCGAATCCGCCGTGATCTAAATTCGCCATCACCCGGTCGCCGACGGTGATTCCTTCGACTCCTGGCGCCAACTCGGTGACAAATCCGGCCGCTTCGAGGCCAGGCGCGAACGGCAATTGCGGCTTCACTTGGTACTGCCCGGCGACCATCAGGGTGTCGGCGAAATTGAGCCCGGCGGCGCGGACCGCGATCCGGACCATGCTGCCGCCAAGTGGCCGCGGTGGCAAATCGCCGACGGAAAGTGCGTCGACTCCGGAAAATTCCTTGCAAACTACTGCCCGCATGCACCCGATTCCCTATTGCTTGGCAAATGCGCCTCTGAAAAGCTCTGGAAGATCAGCACATCCATGCAACCATGACAAACCGGTGAAAGAGGTCATGCGGGGATATTTCGGCATTGGCGTCGAGGGCATCTCGAAACAGATGAACATCGGCAATCTGTTCCGTTCGGCGCACGCGTTCGGGGCCAGCTTCGTGTTCACGCTCGCCGCCAACTATCGGCCCGGCCGGGGCGGCAAGTCCGATACGTCGCAAGCGCCGGAACACGTTCCGTATTACGCGTTTCCGAACGCCGCCACGCTTATGCTGCCGGCCGATTGCAAGCTGGTGGCGGTCGAGCTATTGGCCGACGCCATCGATTTGCCGAGTTTCCGCCATCCATCCCGCGCCGCTTATATTTTGGGGCCGGAACGGGGCGAGTTGTCGGTCGAGACGCTCAAACGTTGCGATCATGTGATCAGGATACCGGCCAAGTTCTGCGTCAATCTGGGCGTCGCCGGCGCCATCGTGATGTACGACCGGATGCTGTCCTTGGGGCGGCATCAGGAACGGCCGGTCAGATCGGGCGGACCGACCGAGGCGGCACCCAGGCACACATTCGGCGACCCGATCTTCCGCGCTGGCGGCGGCGGATACCGGAAAAATCCGCCGGCGACGAACCAGTGAGGATTGGTCGGCGGATCAGCCGATTGCGCCCCCGCCCGTCAGCGCGGATTTGATCTGGGGCGACGGCAGGACGAGGGCGAAAATTAAAATGCCGCCATCCGAACTTCGCCGGCCGGATCGCCGGCGGCGTTGACGATCGCCGGGCGGATGAAATCCTTGAGCGCTTTCCGGGACTTGTCGTCGAGCACGCCAAGATGCTCGAACATCGCCGCCATGGCGGTGTCGGCGGCGCGTTTGGTGCCGTCCTCGACCTTCAGGGCAATGCCGAGGCCCTTATCGATCAGCATTGCGATGTGCACCCCCTCGGCGCCGCTTTTCGATGCCACCCGGCCGCCCAGTGCCTGCATGGCGATGGTATCGAAGCGGCCACGGCCGGCAACCATGTAAGGATGCGCCATCATGGCGCCGAGAATCCGCTTGATCGCCCGGCCGCGCGCGTCCGGCATGTTCTTGGGCGCCGCCATCTTGGCGGCGGCCCGGGCCAAAGCGCCCAAGCCCATGCCGTAGACCGGGATACCGCAGCCGTCGATGCCGCGTCCGGTGCCGGCGAGATCGCTACCGCCGAATTCGACCAGAATCTCATACAGGCGCTTTTGCACCGGATGCTCGGGGTCCAAATAATCCTTGATCGGCTCGCCCAGATGCCGCGCCGTGGCCAGGAAGCCGGTATGCTTGCCCGAACAGTTGTTGTTGAGCCGTGTCGGCGGCGTGCCGGCCCGGATCAGATCGGCCGCCGCCCGCTCGTCATAGGGCAGGTGCGCGCCACAACCGAGCGCGTCGG